>NZ_CDWRCL010000003.1:7497-13499 GCF_977927575.1 Frankia sp. CcCS3 | reverse complement strand
CAAGTCATATCATCGAGACCATGGCTGGAATCGCGCTGACGCCGGTGTCGTATCTGGTCCTGGGGGAGGTAGCGCGGCGTGGCAGTGCCACTCCGTACGAGCTCAAGGTCGCGGTTGCCGGCTCGATCGGTAACTGCTGGTCGTTTCCGCACGCCCAGCTTTACAAGGAGCCGCCCCGCCTTGCCGCGGCCGGACTCCTTTCTGAGGAACGGGAGGAGTCCGGCCGCAGGCGGCGGATCTTTCGCCTGACCGGCGCCGGCCGGAGCAGGTTGGCCGCGTGGCTCGCCGTCCCGGAGGCCGGGCGCACCGAGCTGCGCGATCCCGGCCTGCTCAAGCTGGCATTCGCCGATCTGGGCCGGCCGGGTGATGTCAGCCGGCTCGCGCGGGCCCAGGCGGCGGCGCATCGCGCTCACCTGGAGGTGTACCGCTCCCTGACCGCGCTGCCCGCGGGTGCCCTGGCCTGGTCGCTGCGCCGGGCCCTCGATCTCGGGCTCGGCTACGAGGAGCTCGCGGTCGAGTTCTGGGAACGCCTCGCCGCCGAGCCGGGCGGGGCGGCGCGGCGGTCAGCGGACGGTGCGGTGCCTGCCCCGGGCCCGCAGGTAGTCCCGGATGACGTAGTTGCCGAGGGCGGCGGGATCGGGTGAGAGAACCCGCCCGCCGTTGCGTCTGGCCATCTCCTCGACGAACTGCACCAGCCGTGGCTCGTCGTCGAGCATGAACACATTGACGGTCACGCCGCGCCGGGTGAGCCGGTCGACCTCGGCCAGGGTCAGCTCCAGGGTCTCGGGCATCGGCGGCCAGGAGAACGAGGGAGCCCCGTCGCGCAGCAGGTGCGCGGTGGGCTCACCGTCGGTGACTACCATGATGACCGGCTCCGCCTGCGGGTAGCGGCTCAGCAGCCGGCCCGCGATGAGCAGGGCGTGCTGCAGGTTCGTGCCCTGCACCATCTCGGAGTCGAGTCCGGCGAGCTCGACCGGCCGCAGCTCCCGGGCGTAGTCCGAGAAGCCGACAATGTGGATCTTGTCTTGCGGGAACGACGTGCTGACGAGCGTGTGCAGCGCGAGTGCCGTCGACTTCGCGATGCCCCAGGTGCCCCGCAGCGCCATCGAGTAGGACAGGTCGACGAGCAGGCACACCGCCGCCGTGGCGCGGCGCTCCGTCTCGGCGACCTCGAAGTCGGCCACCGCCAGGCGGATCGGGTGGCCCCGGCCGGGCGGACCGCCGCGCAGCACCGCGTTGCGGACTGTGCGGACGACGTCGATCGGCTGGGTGTCGCCGAACTGCCAGGCCCGGGAGGTGCCCAGCAGATCCCCGGCGGAACCCGCGTCGGTCACACTGTGATCCCCGCGGCCTCGGGCGGAGATCTGCCGGAAGATCCGGGCCAGCGCGGCCTGCCCGATCCGGCGCACCGCCCGTGGGGTGAGCTCGAGGCTCCCGGCCCGGCGGGTGAGGAATCCCTGCCGTTCCAGCTCCTGTTCGATCTCCTGCAGCCCCCGCAGATCGTCGACGGCGGACCGGCCCAGCGCCCGGGCCACCGCCTCGGGGTCGACGTCCTCCAGGGATGCCCCGGCGTAGTCCTGCCCCAGCGCGGCGGCCAGTTCGTCCAGCTCCGCGAGCTCCTCCAGCGCGGTGGTGGCGTCGCCGAGGCCGAGCGGTTCCTCGCCGGTCAGGCCGTCGCCCAACCGGCCGGCCCGCCCCCGCACCCGTCCACCCCAGTTGAGGTCCGGTCGGGACGCGCGCAGCGCCTGCGCCAGTCGTGACATCTCTGCGGCGAGCCTCAGGTCCTCCATCGCCGTGGACATCAGGTCGGCGAGTTCGGATCGCTGCTGCGGGGTGAGCCCGGCCAGTAACCGCGCGGCGGCGGCGGCCCGGCGGGCCAGCGCGTCGACCAGTTCCTCCAGCGAGCCGGGGTTCTCCGGGAAGAAGTCGCCGAACTCCTGCATGAACCGGGCGAACGCCTCGTCGGTGTCCTCACCACGGGCGTCCGCCTCCAGCAGGGCGTTGAGCGCGGCGACCATCTCCCGGATCCGGGCGAAGTCTTCGGGCGCGGCCCCTTCCAGGGCCTGCTTCATTCCCTTGAACTGGGAATCGAGGACCTCGCGACGCAGCAGCTCGGAGATCTTCTCGTACGTCTCGCGGGCCGGCGGGGACCGCCAGTCGTACTCGGCGAGCGAGCGCACCGCACGGGCGGGGTCCGCGGGCAGCGCGTCCAGCTCGGCCTCGCGCAGCCGGGCGTCGTCGGAGGGGTCGGGGAACAGCGCCGCCCGTTCCTGGCCCACGGCGGTGTCGAGCAGCCGGCGGACCTCCTGGAGCGTCCCGTCCATCCGGCCGCGGGACCGGGCCTCCCGCCGGTGCCGCTCGACGGCCCGGCGCATGTCGTCCAGACCACGCCGGCCCGGCATGCCCCGGCGCAGCAGCGACTCCAGCGCCTCCCGCGGGGTGCGTCCCTCCAGAATCTGGCGGGACATCTCATCCAGGGCGTCGGACGCGGTGAAGGGGGAGGCGAGTGGATCGGGTCCGCCGTCCCACGGGCCATAACGGAATGTTCCGGAACTCACTGTTCCTCCTGGAAGCTTCCGTGCGAGGTCAGGTGCCGCCGGGTCAGGTGCCGTAGACGGTCCGTCCGGGAAGCTCTTCCTTGGCCAACCGACGGTTGAGGTGCAGTCCCTCCATCGCCAGCTCCAGTGCGGCCGCCGCGAGCCCCGGCGACTCCGCCCCGTCCACGCCGAGCCTGGTCAGGATCGCCGCGAGCCCGGGCACCGGCCCGGCCCGGCGCAGCAGCTCGGCCGCCGCTACCAGGTCGCCGGTCTCGACCGGGCCAGCCGCGTCGAAGCGGGCCTGCAGGCCGGTGAGGTCCGCGCCGGCCAGCCTCGCCCGGAACGTCTCGGCCACCGCGCGGCGCAGCAGCAGCGCGAGGACCTCGTCCTCCCGGTCCTCCTCCAGCTGGTCGAACTCGACCTTGCCGCGTACTGCCGGGACGATCGCGGCGAGGTCGACCACCCGTGCGGTGGGCGTCTCCTCGCCGGTCAGCGCCGCGCGGCGGACCGCCGAGGCCGCCACCGTCTCGGCCGCGGCCACCGACAGCCGGGCCGATACCCCCGAGCGCTGGTCGACCTGGGGGGCGTCGCGCACCAGCCGGGTGAACCGGGCCACGATCTCCACCAGGTGATCGGGTATTTCCGGCGCGCCGAGCGGGGACCCCGCCCAGGACATCACCGCCTCCTCGCGGATCAGCTCCAGTTCGTCGGTGAGGTGCAGCGGGTAGTGGGTGCGGACCTCGGCGCCGAACCGGTCCTTGAGCGGCGTGATGATCCGCCCTCGGTTGGTGTAGTCCTCGGGGTTGGCCGAAGCGACCAGCAGCAGGTCCAGCGGCAGCCGGAGCAGGTAGCCGCGGACCTGGATGTCCCGCTCCTCCAGCACGTTGAGCAGCGCGACCTGGATCCGTTCGGCGAGGTCGGGCAGCTCGTTGACGCTGAAGATCCCGCGATTGGTGCGCGGCACCAGCCCGTAGTGGAGCGTCTCGGGATCGCCGAGCGTGCGGCCCTCGGCGACTTTCACCGGGTCGACGTCGCCGATGAGGTCGCCGACGCTTGTGTCCGGGGTCGCGAGCTTCTCGCTGAACCGCTCGCCGCGGTGCCGCCAGACCACCGGCAGCGCGTCACCGAGATCGGCCGCCAGCGCGCGGCATCGGCCGCAGACCGGCGCGTAGGGGTGGTCGTTGATCTCACAGCCGGCGACGGCCGGCGACCACTCGTCGAGCAGGCTCACCAGAGTGCGGATGAGTCGGGTCTTGCCCTGCCCGCGCTCGCCGAGGAAGACGATGTCGTGGCCGGCCAGGATGGCCCGCTCGACCTGGGGAAGGACGGTCTCGCCGAAACCGACGATGCCCGGGAACCGGGGGCCGTCGCCCCGCATCAGGGCGACGAGGTTGTCGCGCAGCTCCGTCCGCACCGGGCGGTGCGCGTGCCCGCTGCGGCGCAGCTCACCCAGGGTGGTGAGCTGCGAGGCGGCGGCCGTCGGCGGGTGGGCCGGAGATGCCACGGTCGGTGGCACGGAATGACTGGGCTGTGCCGGCAGATCCTCCACCCGTCGACGGTACGCCGATGCCGCCACCCGTGCAGCCGGGTCGGCAGTCGTCCGCTGCTGGCGTAGTCAGCCCGAGTAGGGCGACACCGAGACGATCTTGACCTTGGCCGAACGGCCGTTGGGCAGCGTGTAGGAGACGGTCTCGCCCGCCTTGCGCCCGGTCACCGCGCCGCCCAGCGGGGACGCCGGGGAGAAGACCTCGATGGGCGTGCTGTGGTCCTCGCGCGAGCCGATGAGGAACTTCTCCGTCTCCCGTTCGCCGGGGAAGCGCACCTCGACGACGGTGCCGGGGCCGGCCTCGCCGGTCGCCGCGGCTGCCTCGCCGACCTGGGCGTCGCGCAGCAGGTCCGTGAGCTGGCGAATCCGGGCCTCCTGCTTGCCCTGCTCCTCCTTGGCCGCGTGGTAGCCGCCGTTTTCCTTGAGGTCGCCCTCCTCGCGGGCAGCTTCAATTTTGGTCGCGATCTCCGTACGCCACGGGCCGGTCAGGTAGTCGAGCTCGGAGCGGAGCCGGTCGTATGCCTCCTGGGTGAGCCAAGTCTGCTGCGTCACGCGGGTCACGCTCCTCGGTGAACATCAAAAGGACCATCATACCAAAATGAATCAAGGAAGATGTCGGGCTTGGTGGCTCTGGCGGCGTCTGGACCGCCTGGAAGCCCCGGACCGGCGGGTCAGCCCTTACGGGTGATCCGACAGCCCTTGCCTTTGACCTCGACCACGAATGCTTCACGCAGGGGTGGGAGGACGACGGGACCGGCCGTCGTCCATCGGCCCTTCGGACCGGGCCGACGACGATGTCGGTGCGCCGGTCGACGGCAGCCCTGCCGTCGAAGCATGCCCTGCCGTCGAAGCATGCGCGGACGGTGCATTGTGCCACGGCGTTGGGTGACTTTTCTAGACCGAACGCGGGGCGGGCCCCGGCGGTTCCCCGGGCGAGCTCGGACCACCCGGGCCAGTGAGCTCGGAACAACGCCGGGGCATCAGGAACAATGGGCCGCATGCCTGCGGTCCACGATCGGCATGGCCTGCGCTTGATGGCCATCCACGCCCACCCCGATGACGAGTCCAGCAAGGGCGCCGCCACCATGGCACGTTACGCCAGCGAGGGCGCCGACGTGCTCGTGGTCACGTGTACCGGGGGAGAGGAGGGCAGCATTCTCAATCCCGCGATGGACCAGCCGGGTGTCGCCGCCCGGATGGCGGAGATCCGCAGGCAGGAGATGGAGGCTGCCCGGCTCATCCTCGGGGTCCGCCAAGAGTGGCTCGGCTTCGTCGACTCCGGGCTTCCTGAGGGCGATCCGCCGCCGCCCGTTCCGGACGGGCGGTTCGCCACCATCGCGCTCGACGAGGCGGCCCGTCCGCTGGTCCGGTTGATCCGTCAGTTCCGGCCGCAGGTCATCACGACCTACGATGAGTCGGGCGGGTATCCGCATCCCGACCACATCATGACCCATCGGGTCAGTGTGGAGGCGTTCGAGGCGGCCGGTGATCCCGACCGTTATCCCGAGGTCGGTGCTGACGCCGGCCTCGAACCCTGGCAGCCGCTCAAGCTCTATTACCACCTCACCTTCCACAAGGAGCGCATCCTCGCTCTCCACGAGGAGATGATGGCCCGCGGTCTGGAGTCCCCCTATGCCGAGCGGCTGGCCGAGTGGGTCGACCGCGCCGAGGACACCGGTCGGCTCACCACCCAGGTGGAGTGCGCGGACTGGTTCGAGACCCGCGACCGGGCGCTGATCGCCCACGCCACCCAGGTCGACCCCACCGGATGGTGGTTCCGGATACCCCTGGAGGCGCAGCGGGACGCTTGGCCGACGGAGGACTACCAGCTGGCCCGTTCTCTCATCGAGGTCGGCATGCTGCCCGAAGACGATCTGTTCAACGGTGTGTGACTTTCCGGTGATGTGGCCTTTTGGGGG
>NZ_CDWRCL010000003.1:0-7081 GCF_977927575.1 Frankia sp. CcCS3 | reverse complement strand
CGACTCCTTGGACGGCATGTGACTTTTTGAACAGTATGTGATCTATTCAACGGTGCGTGGCCGCGGAGGCGGAGGGCTCGCACGGCAGGGCGTAGGGTCGGAACTGGCGCCCGTCGTGGAGTGTCCCCGTGGCGGGCGGTAACAGCAGGTGTGGCGGACACCAGAGGACACCAGGTGTGAGGACGTGGCCGTGAACGAGGTCTTCGCCGCTTCCGTGCTGGTCGAGAGGAAGATCGACGCCGGAGCCGTCGGGTTCCTCGTTGTCCTGGCACTGATCGTGGCATCCATTATGATCTTCTTCTTCCTCTCGAAGAGCCTGCGCCGGATGCGGTCGAACGTCGCCAGCGGCGAGTTCGCCGGCGGCGATCCTGATCCGAACGCGATGCGCCGGCTGGACGGTGGAGACGGGCGCCGTGGCGGGCGCGGTTCCGCCGCCTTGCCCGGGGGAGATGCGCCGGTTATCGACGGGGAGGTCGTCGAGGAGACCCCCGGCACCGCCGGCGCCGGTAGCCCGGCGGGCCCGGCGGGTGGCGGCAAGCAGCTGGACCTGCCGACCCAGCCCGGACCCCCCGCGGGCTCCGCGGGGAGCGATCGGTAGGCGGCTGCCGCAGACCCCGGTTAGGCGGGGGAGGTGGCGATATTCACGATCCGACCGGGCACGACGATGATCTTCTTGATCGTCTGACCGTCGGTCTGCCGGGCGAACTCGGGATGCGCGGCGAGCAGATCGCGAACCGTCTGCTCCGCCGAGCCGTCCGGAACCTCGAGGGTGAACCGGACCTTCCCGTTCACCTGGACCGGGATCGTCCTGACCGACTCGGCGGCCAGCGCCGGATCCCCGATCGGGAAGGCGGCCGTGCTGACCGACTCCTCGTGACCGAGGCGGGACCACAGTTCCTCGGCGATGTGCGGGGCCAGCGGGGCCGCCATCAGGGTGAGCGGCTCGGCGAGCGCGCGGGGGGTGGGGGACTTCCCGTAACTTTTGCTGACGAAGTTGGTCAGTTCGATGAGCCGGGCGACCGCGGTGTTGAACCGCAGCCCCGGGTATTCGGCGGTGACCGTGAGGATCGTCCGGTGCAGGACGCGAAGAGCCTCGTCGTCCAACGGCTCGTCGACGACGGCGGCCGCCCCGGTGGTCTCGTCGACGACGGTGCGCCACAGCCGCTGGAGGAACCGGTGCGAACCGACGATGTCGTCGGTGTGCCATGGCCGGTCGGCGTCGAGCGGGCCCATTGCCATCTCGTAGACGCGCAGCGTGTCGGCGCCGAACCGGTCGTACATCTCGTCCGGGCTGACGCTGTTCTTCAGGCTCTTGCCCATCTTGCCCGAGCGCCGGTTGACCGGGGCGCCCTGGAAGAGGAACCGGCCGTCGGGGGTCGCCGTCACCTCGGCCGCCGGGACGTACATGCCCCGGGCGTCGGTGAAGGCATCCGCCTGGATATAGCCCTGGTTGAACAGCCGCTTGAACGGCTCCTTGGTCGAGACGTGGCCCAGGTCGTAGAGCACCTTGTGCCAGAACCGGGCGTAGAGCAGGTGCAGCACGGCGTGCTCGACGCCGCCGACGTACAGATCGACGCCGCCGTCGCCGGGAACCGCGCCCGGCCCGGCCATCCAGTAGCGCTCGACGGTCGGGTCGACGAAGCGCTCGGTGTTGGTCGGGTCCAGGTAGCGCAGGTAGTACCAACACGAACCGGCCCACTGCGGCATGGTGTTCGTCTCACGCCGGTACTGCTTCGGCCCGTCGCCGAGATCCAGGGTGACCGTCACCCAGTCGGCGACCCGGGCCAGGGGGGGCAGCGGGTCGCTCGCGTCGTCCTCGGCCATCGCCGTGGGCCGGAAGTCGGTCATCTCCGGCAGCTCGATCGGCAGCAGCTCGTCGGGAACCGCGTGGGGGAGCCCGTCGGCGTCGAAGACGATCGGGAACGGCTCGCCCCAGTACCGCTGGCGGGAGAACAGCCAGTCCCGCAGCCGGTACGATCGCGCCGACCTGCCGGCGCCGATCTCCTCCAGCCAGTGAACCGTGGCCTTGATCGCCTCGCTCTTCGACAGGCCGACCAGCACCGGGGCGCCGGCCGGACCGGGCCGATACTCGCCCGCACCACTGAACGCCTCGGGCCACTGCGCCGATGGAGTCGCGGGCACTACCCCGTGCGTGGCGTACCAGTCCGCGTCCGGCTCCAGCACGGCGGGGATCGGCAGGTCGAACGCGCGGGCGAAGGAGAAGTCCCGGCTGTCGTGTGCCGGCACCGCCATGATCGCCCCGGTGCCGTAGCCCAGCAACACATAGTCGGCCAGGAAGACCGGGATGACCCCGCCACCGACCGGGTTGCGCACGTACGAGCCGGTGAACACGCCGGTGCGGTCGATGACCTCCTCGCCGCGCTGCCGGTCGCTGCGGTGGGCCGCGAACTCCCGGTAGGCGTCGACGGCGGCTCGCGGGGTCCACGCCGGATCGGCGCCCGCCTCCGGCCCGGCGGCGCCCGCCGGTTCCGTGCCGCCGCCCCGCCGTCCCGCCGGGAAGCGCCAGCTCACCGGGGTGCCCGTCGGCCAGGTGTCGGCGATCAGCGTGTCGACCAGGGGATGTTCGGGCGCAAGCACCAGGAAGGTGGCCCCCGCCAGGGTGTCCGGGCGGGTGGTATAGACCTCGATGCGCCGGGCGGTCGATGAGCCGGACGGATCGGAGGGATCGGACAGATTGAACAGATCGAACGGACTGGAGGCACCTGTCCCCTCGCCGGGGGCGACGACGGTGAACTCGACGCTGGCGCCCTCGCTCGGACCGATCCAGTTGCGCTGCATCTGCTTGATCGAGTCCGGCCAGTCGACCAGGTCGAGGTCGGAGATCAGCCGCTCGGCGTAGGCGGTGATCCGCAGGACCCACTGCTTCAGCGGCCGGCGGAACACCGGGTAGTTCCCGATGTCGCTGCGGCCGTCGGCGGTGACCTCCTCGTTCGCCAGCACGGTGCCCAGCCCCGGGCACCAGTTGACCAGCTGTTCGGAGATGTAGGCCAGGCGGTGCGCGTCGACGGCCTTCCGGCGGGACACTTCGTCGAGCTCGGCCCACGCCAGCCCGGCCGGGTTCGCCGCCCGGACCGCGTCAACCGACACGGCCGTGTTCCCCCCGGCGGGGCCGGCTACCGGCGCCCGGGTGCCCGCGGCGAACTCCTCGATCAGCTCGGCGATCGGCCGGGCCCGGTCGGCCTGCGGGTCGTACCAGCTGTTGAAGATCTGCTGGAAGATCCACTGCGTCCAGCGGTAGTAGCCCACGCCGGTCGTCGCGATCTCGCGGCGGGTGTCGTGGCCCAGCCCCAGCCGGGAGAGCTGGCGGCGCATGTTGGCGATGTTGGTATTGGTGGTGTCGCGGGGATGCTGGCCCGTGTTGATCGCGTACTGCTCGGCGGGCAGGCCGAAGGAGTCGTATCCGAACGGATGCAGCACGTGCCGGCCGGACATCCGCAGGTAGCGGGCGAACACGTCGGTACCGATGTACCCCAGCGGGTGCCCGACGTGCAGCCCCGAGCCGCTCGGATAGGGGAACATGTCCATGATGTAGAACGGCTCCCGGCCGGCGACCTTCTCGAAGTCCGCCGAGAGCGGCCCGACCGGGTTCGGCGAGTTGAACGTGCCCTCGTCGGCCCACCGGTGCTGCCAGCGCCGCTCGATGTCGGCGGCGAGCCGGGCGTCGTACCGGAAGCTCGGCTCGCCGCCCCCGGTCCCGGCGGGGGCGCCGCCCGCGCCGCCCGCGGTGCCCGCGGCTGCCGGGGTGGTCCCGCCGGACGCGTCGGTCGGTGCCACCGTGGTGTCCGCGGCGCCGGTCCGGGCGCCGGGCTCGGCCGTCTCACTCATCGCTCGTGCCATCCAAACTCGTTGGTACGTCGACCCTCTCACCGCTCTCGCGGCGGGAACGGCGGCCTGGCGGACGGCGGGGATCGTGCGGTCCCACGAGCCTATCCGCCGGGTACGCCGGCGCGGCGGGCCGGTCGAGGAAGCGCGCCGATCACGTCGGCGCGGCGTGGAGATGAGGGCGGACTACCTGGGCGCGCCTTTGGTTGCATATCCAGAGGCCTACGGGGTTCCGCGGGCCTGGCGGACACAGATCATGAGGAGTTCGGGTGCCTAACAAGCTCGCGGAGCAGACGTCTCCGTACCTGCTGCAGCACGCGGACAACCCGGTCGACTGGTGGCCCTGGAGCCCGGCGGCCTTCGCGGAGGCGGCCCGGCGGGGGGTGCCGGTGCTGCTCTCGGTGGGCTACGCATCCTGCCACTGGTGCCATGTCATGGCGCACGAGTCGTTCGAGGACGCCGTGACCGCCGAGTACATGAACGACCACTTCGTCAACATCAAGGTGGATCGGGAGGAGCGGCCCGACGTCGACTCCGTCTACATGGATGTCACCGTCGCCCTGACCGGGCACGGCGGCTGGCCGATGACGGTGTTCCTCACCCCTACCGCCGAGCCGTTCTTCGCCGGCACCTACTTCCCGCCGCGTCCCCGGCCCGGCATTGGGTCGTTCCGCCAGGTCCTGGCGGCGGTCACCGAGGCCTGGCAGACCCGGCGGGACGAGATCGAGGAGTCGGGGGCGGACATCGCCCGCCGGCTCGCCGAGGCGGCGATGCTCGGTCCGGCGTCCGGTCCCGCCGCCGAGATCACCCCGGCTCTGCTCGACACCGCCGTGGCGGGGCTGTCGGCCCGCTTCGATGCCCGTCACGGTGGATTCGGCGGTGCGCCGAAGTTCCCGCCGTCCATGGTCGCCGAGATGCTGCTGCGGCACTCCGCCCGCACGGGGGACGCGCGCAGCCTGGAGATGGTCGCGGTGACCTGCGAACGGATGGCGCGTGGGGGCATCTACGACCAGCTCGCCGGGGGGTTCGCCCGGTACAGCGTCGATGCGACGTGGACGGTCCCGCACTTCGAGAAGATGCTGTACGACAACGCGCAGCTGCTGCGGGTCTATCTGCACCTGTGGCGGGCCACCGGGTCGGCGCTGGCCGAACGGGTGGCCCGGGAGACGGCCGCCTTCCTGCTCGCGGATCTGCGCACCCCCCAGGGGGGGTTCGCCTCGGCGCTCGACGCGGATGCGGTTCCCGCGAGCGCCGTTCCCGCGAGCGCCGCCCCGGCGGGAGCGCATCCCGAGGAGGGGGCCAGCTACGCCTGGGCACCCGCCCAGCTCGTCGCCGTCCTCGGGCCGGGAGACGGCCGGTGGGCCGCCGACGTCTTCGGCGTCACCGAGCAGGGCAGTTTCGAACGTGGTATGTCGGTGCTGCGCCTGCCGGCGGACCCGGGCGACCCGGCGAGGTTCGCGGCGGTCCGCGCGGCCCTGGCCGCGGCACGGGCGACCCGGCCGCAGCCGGCTCGCGACGACAAGGTGGTGGGCGCCTGGAACGGCCTGGCCATCGCGGCGCTGGCCGAGGCCGGCGCGTTGTTCGACGAGCCGGGCTGGGTGCGGGCCGCCGAACAGGCCGCCGTCCTGCTCCGGGACGTGCATCTCGTCGACGGACGCCTGCGCCGGACGAGCCGGGACGGCCGGGTCGGCGTGAACGCCGGGGTACTGGAGGACTACGGCGACGTCGCCGAGGGGCTGCTCACCCTGCACCAGGTCACCGGCGATCCGGCGTGGCTCGCGCTCGCCGGGACGCTGCTGGACACCGTCCGTGACCGGTTCGCGGCCCCTGGCGGGGGGTTCTTCGATACCGCGGACGACGCGGAGGTGCTGTTGCGCCGGCCGCGGGACGACTCGGACTCGGCGACCCCGTCGGGCCAGGCTGCTGTCGCCGGCGCCCTGGTCAGCTACGCGGCGTTGACCGGTTCCACCGAACACCGGTCGGCCGCCGAGACGACGGTGGCGCGCGTCGCTCCGCTGCTGGCCCGGGATGCCCGGTTCGCCGGTTGGGCCGGTGCGGTCGCCGAGGCGCTGCTGGCCGGGCCGGCCGAGGTCGCGGTCGTGGGCAGCCCGGCGCTGGAACGGCTCGCCCGCCTCGGCACGGCGCCTGGTGCGGTCGTGGTGACCAGCGGACCGCTGACCGTCGGCCGGGACACGGCCGGGGTGTACGTGTGCCGGGACTTCGTCTGTGAGCTGCCGGCCCGAACCGCCGCCGAGGTGCGCCGCCAACTCGGGGTGAAGGTGGCCACCTGACCGTCCCGCTTCTTTCACTGGTGATGCGGTAAACATGTTGTACTAGCGATGCAGTAAGACTAGTGATGCAGTAAGCATGTAATCGTCACGAGGGGTTCTTCGGATCCGCTCCGGGGCACCGGATCGGGCCTCCGGGTCCGGATCGGCCGGCAGGCCGGGCCCGCGCGCGGGCCCCGACGCGGGTGCCGATCGGAGATCGAGGGGACACGTCATGTCCGGTCCGCGTGGACGGGGGTACGGCAGGCCGGGGGATCGGGCGGAGGTGGTTCCGGCGGACGACGCCGCAGCCTGGTTCGCCGAGCACATCCCGGCCGGGTGGTTCGCCGGGATGCCCACGGTGGTCGTGGACCGGGACGAGATTACGGTCATCGGGGTACTCGCGGCCGGCGGCGCCGCGCCTGGAGGAGTGCCGTCGGCGACGGGGGCCCGGATCCGGCGGTTCCGGGAGCAGACCCGCGAGGAACGGATCGCCATCGCCACGAAGGCCGAACATCGGTACAACCGCAAGGTGGCGTGGGGCGCGACCCTTGGTGACACCACCGAGCTGTTCACCGCACTGTCCGTGCCGGTGATGACCCGGCTGCGCCAGCCGGAACGCCAGGTGCTCGACACCCTCGTCGACTCGGGGGTGGCGCGCAGCCGCAGCGAGGCCCTCGCCTGGTGCGTACGTCTGGTGGGCGAGAACGCCGACAGCTGGCTGTGCCAGCTCCGGGAGGCCATGGAACAGGTGGAGAAGATCCGCTCGGTGGGCCCTCGGCTGTAGTCGGCGGAGACCCCGTACGGTGCCCGATGCCAGGGGTCCCCGCACTGCGGCGAAGCCGCCGTGCGGGGGAAGGCTGTTAGGGCCTGTTTGGGAAGTTTATCGGGGCAGCCATTCGTTGATCGCGGCGATGGTGACTGTTGCTTCGTAGCGGACGGCTAGCTTGTCGTAGCGGGTCGCGACCGCC
>NZ_CDWRCL010000002.1:5577-59823 GCF_977927575.1 Frankia sp. CcCS3 | reverse complement strand
ATCAGCGACAGATCCGGGTGCCGCGGCGACTGGTCGCCGCGGCCCTGGTCGGCCTGCTCCTGGCGCGATGCGCCGTTGCCGGGCGGCTGGCGCCGTGGCCGCCGCCCGGCTGGCGCCTGGTCGCCTGCGACGTCGGTCAGGGCGACGCCCTCGTGCTGTCGGCGGGACCGGGCACCGCGGTGCTGGTCGATGCCGGCCCCGATCCGGCCCTGCTGACCCGCTGCCTCTCTGACCTCGGCGTGCGACGGATACCGGTGGTCATTCTCAGTCACTTCCACGCCGATCACGTCGAGGGGCTGCCGGCCGTGCTCGGCCGGCTTCCGGTGGGGGAGGTACTCAGCAGCCCGCTGGGGGAACCCGTTCTCCAGTGGCATCGGGTCCAACAGTGGACCCGGCGGGCCGGTGTGCCGCTGCGGACGGCCGTCATCGACTCCCGGGCACGGGTGGGGGCGGTCTCCTGGACCGTCCTGGCTCCGCGCACCGTGTTGCACGGCACCGAGAGCGATCCCAACAACGCGAGCCTGGTGCTCTCCGCACGGGTGGGGGAGGTGACCATCCTGCTCACCGGGGATGTGGAGCCGCCGGCCCAGCGGATGTTGACCGGCCGGCCGGGGGATCGGACGGCGCTACGAGCCGACGTGCTCAAGGTGCCCCATCACGGCGCCGCGGATCAGGACGTCACCTTCCTCGCGGCGACCGGGGCCCGATTTGCCCTGATCAGTGTCGGCACCGGGAACAGCTATGGTCATCCCGCGCGGTCCACCCTGCGGACGCTGCGCCGGTCCGGCATGGCCGTCGCCCGGACCGACCGCGACGGCGCGGTGGCGGTGGTCGCCGCGGCGGCACCCGCCGGGTCCGCCGAGTCCGGGTCGCCGGCGGGAGCCGCCTCCGGGTCGGGGGCGCGGGTCCGCGTCTCGGTGGTGCTCCGCCGGCCTGGGGGCGGATCGTGACATGCTCACCTGCGTGTCCTCCTCTGCACTGCCGCCGCTCGTCCTCGTCACCGGCGGCGAGGATCTACTCGTCGGTCGAGCCGTGCGCGGGGTTCTCGACGCGGCTCGGGCCCGTGATCCCGACGTCGAGGTCGTCGACCGGGCGGCCGGTGAGCTCAGCGAGGCCGATCTGATCGACCTCGGCGCCACCTCGATGTTCGGAGGTGGCCGGGTGATGGTCGTCCGTGGCACGCAGGACCTCGCCGAGGATCTGCGTGACGCGTTGCTGGAGTACATCGGTCGTCCGCTCGACGACGTCGTGCTCGTCGTCGTCCACAGCGGAGCGGTGAAGAACCGCAAACTCGCGGACGCGATGAAGGCCGCGGGCGCGCGGGTCGTGCCGGCAGTGAAGATCACCAAGCCGCGGGAGCGTCACGATTTCGTCGTCGCCGAAGTGCGGCGTCTCGGCGGCCGGGTCAGCGAGGGCGCGGTGCGCGCCCTGCTCGACGCGGTCGGCGGTGATCTGCGTGAGCTCGCCGCCGTTTGCGATCAGCTCGTGGCCGACACCGACGGGCTGCTCGACGAGGCCGCGGTGGCCCGTTTCCACCGGGGCCGGGCCGAGGCCAGCGGGTTCGTCGTCGCGGACGCGATCATCGGCGGCGACCTGCCGCAGGCGTTGACGCTGCTGCGTCAGTCCCTGGAGGGGGGTACCGCGGCCGTACTGGTCTCCAGTGCCGTCGCCGGTGGTCTGCGTGACCTCGCCCGGGTGGCGTCCGCGGGTCCTGGCTCGAAGTGGGATCTCGCCCGAGCCCTGGGCATGCCGGACTGGAAGGTCGAGAAGGCGCAGCGCTCCGCCCGGGCCTGGTCGGACCGGGGTCTCGGCCAGGCCCTGCGGGCGGCCGCCGAGGCCGACGCTGGCGTCAAGGGCACTGCGGTCGACGCCGGTTACGCCTTGGAGAAACTGTTGCGCGAGGTCGCCGTGGCCAGGTCGGGTGGGCGGGCCCGGGCGGCCGGGAGCCGGGGATGACCGACGGTCCGGGAGCCGGTGCCGGCCTCGTCGTGGCTCCCCAGCCGGCCGTCGACCCTGACGCCCCGCCGCCGGGCGGCTGGTTCGGCCTGCGGGTGCTACCTGCGGGCTGGATGCGGGGACTGCTCATGATCGTGACTGGGCTGGTCACGGTGGTGATTGCACTCGGTGATCTTGCGAGCGCCTGGGTGGTCGGTGTCCTCCCGCTGACCGTCGGCGCGATGGTTGCCTATCACGAGGTGCTTGAGCGGCTGATCCGGCCGGACGACGTCTCGGCGGAACCGGCCCCACTGCAGCCCGGAGCCCGTTCCACGCCGTGCAGGGGGCTCTGACCGGACGAGAGGCCTGACCGGCGGGTGGACACGCGGAAAGGCCGGGACGCCTGCGGCGCCCCGGCTGGAGGAAGACGACTCAGCTGGCGGCCAAGTCGGCATGCGCGCGAGCCAGCGCCGACTTCTTGTTGGCGGCCTGGTTGGCGTGAATGACACCCTTGCTGACGGCCTTGTCCAGCTTGCGGGACGCGATCCGCAGCGTCTCGTCGGCGCGCTCGACGTTACCGGCCTCCACGGCGTCGCGGAAGCGACGCACGTGCGTCTTGAGTTCCGACTTCACAGCCTTGTTGCGCAGCCGCCGCTTCTCGTTGGTGAGGTTGCGCTTGATCTGCGACTTGATGTTGGCCACGCGGGAGAACCTCTGATTTGTCGAGTCGGGGTGGTGCGGACACGTTATAGTACGCGCCGCACGGAACGGCGAGCAGATCATGACCGGACGACGATACGGCCCGTCACGACGACGATGCGGCCCATCACGGACGGCACTCAGATTATCAAACCCCCGCGCGCCGGCGCACCGGCGCACCGGCGCGCGCGGCTCCTGGCACGATGAAGGTGGTCGACCCAGATCTCGGCACGGGCGGCTCCACCGTGATCACCGCAAGCGAAACGAGAACTCTCCGCGTGTCCACAGCCCCGCACCTGGCGCCCGGCGCCGACCCGGCGATGATCCGCAACTTCTGCATCATCGCCCACATCGACCACGGCAAGTCGACCCTTGCCGATCGGATGCTTGGTGTGACCGGTGTCGTGGAGGCGCGCAACATGCGCGCGCAGTACCTCGACCGCATGGACATCGAGCGTGAGCGCGGGATCACCATCAAGGCCCAGAACGTGCGCCTGCCATGGCGGGCCGACGATGGTCGGGACTACATCCTGCATCTCATCGACACGCCGGGCCACGTTGACTTCAGTTACGAGGTGAGCCGTTCGCTCGCGGCCTGCGAGGGCGCGGTGCTGCTGGTCGACGCGGCCCAGGGCATCGAAGCGCAGACTCTGGCGAACCTGTACCTGGCGATTGAGAACGACCTGACCATCGTTCCGGTACTCAACAAGATCGATCTTCCGGCGGCCCAGCCGGAGAAGTACGCTGAGGAGATCGCGACGATTATCGGCTGCGAACCGGGCGAGGTGCTCCGCGTGTCCGGCAAGACCGGTCAGGGGGTGCCGGAGCTGCTCAACGAGATCGTGCGCCGGGTGCCCGCCCCGGTCGGCGATCCGGACGGTCCGGCTCGTGCGATGATCTTCGACAGCGTCTACGACATCTACCGCGGCGTCATCACCTATGTACGGGTGGTCGATGGCACGCTGACCACCCGCGACCGGTGTCTGATGATGTCGACCGGCGCGAGCCACGAGACCCTCGAGGTAGGTGTCATCTCGCCGGACCCCCATCCGACCGGGTCGCTGTCGGTCGGCGAGGTCGGCTACGTCATCCCTGGGGTCAAGGACGTCCGGCAGGCCCGGGTCGGCGACACCATCACCACTACCCGGCGGCCGGCGACGGAGATGCTCGGTGGCTATCGGGATCCGTTGCCGATGGTGTACTCCGGGCTGTATCCGATCGACGGCAGCGAGTATCCCGCGCTGCGCGAGGCTCTCGACAAGCTTCAGCTCAACGACGCCGCCCTGACCTACGAACCGGAAACCTCCGCGGCACTGGGGTTCGGATTCCGGTGCGGCTTCCTGGGCCTGCTGCATCTGGAGATCGTCCGGGAGCGGCTGGAGCGCGAGTTCAACCTCACCCTCATCTCCACGGCCCCGAACGTCGTCTACCGGGTGGTCATGGAGGACCTTTCCGAGGTCACAGTGACCAATCCCAGTGACTGGCCGGGTGGGAAGATCGCCGAGGTGTACGAGCCCGTCGTCGAGGCGATGCTGCTGCTGCCGACCGACTTCGTCGGGGCGGTGATGGAACTGTGCCAGGGCCGGCGCGGCGTCCTGAAGGGGATGGACTATCTGTCGACCGACCGGGTGGAACTCAAGTACACGTTGCCCCTCGGTGAGATCATCTTCGACTTCTTCGACGCCCTGAAGTCCAGGACCCGGGGCTATGCCAGCCTCGACTACGAGCCGGCGGGGGAGCAGCTGGCCGATCTGGTGAAGGTCGACATCCTGTTGCAGGGGGAGACCGTCGATGCTTTCTCGGCGATCGTGCACCGTGAGAAGGCCTACGCTTACGGCGTGTCCATGACGACCAAGCTGCGCGAGCTGATTCCGCGTCAGCAGTTCGAGGTGCCGATCCAGGCGGCGATCGGCAGCCGGATCATCGCGCGGGAGAACATCCGCGCCATCCGCAAGGACGTGCTCGGCAAGTGCTACGGCGGCGACATCACCCGCAAGCGCAAGCTGCTCGAGAAGCAGAAGGAGGGCAAGAAGCGGATGAAAACGATCGGTCGGGTCGAGGTGCCACAGGAGGCCTTCATCGCGGCGCTGTCCACGGACACCGGCAAGCCGGCGGTGAAGTGAGTCCGGTGCGGGGCCGACGCGGGACCGTGGCGCCATCTGCCTGTTCGGTGGGTCGGCCGCTCAGCCGGTCGGCAGGGGGGTGGCCGGGAGACGGATCGGTTCGGTGGCCGGTTCGGAGAACGACAGGCCCGCGACGGGGGCGGCGGCGCTGGAACGGTACACGGTGGTTCGGGGTGGGAGCAGTTCGAAGATCTCGTCGAGAACGGCCCTGGCGTCGTCGTCCATGACCGGATCTTTTCGCACCGACGTCGATCGGTCCACGGTGAACCACTCATATTTTCCCTTCTGTGCCCAACGATGACAAAATGTCATTACACTCGGCCAGCTTCGCTGAAGCGGGTATTCCGGCCTTATCTCCAGGTGGTCCTCGTGTGGCCATCCTTGGCCCGCCGACGCGGTTGACAAACGTAGCGTTGCCGCGAGAGCACACGTTGGGGGCACACTGGGGGCATGCCACAAAAGCCTCCCGACGGCTCGCCTCCGCCGGACGACGGTGCCCTCCCGGCTGCCGCGCTGGCCGAGGTGACCCGGCGACCGTTCGGGGTCTACGTGCATGTGCCCTACTGTGCGGCGCGCTGCGGCTACTGCGACTTCAACACCTACACGGCGGCCGACCTGGGCGGCGCACTGGTGTCGTCGGTGGGCCTCACGACGTTCGTCGACATCGCGACTGGCGAGGTCCGGCTCGCGCGTACCGTGCTTGGTGAGCAGGAGCTCGTGATCTCCACGGTCTTCGTCGGTGGCGGCACGCCGACCCTGTTGACCGCTGACGATCTCGGGCGGCTGTTGCGGATCCTGGACGACGGGTTCGGGTTGGCGCCCGACGCGGAGATCACTACCGAGGCGAATCCGGAGTCGGTGGATCCGGCGCAACTGGAGCAGCTGCGCGCCGCCGGTTACACCCGGATCTCCTTTGGCATGCAGAGTAGCCGTCCGCACGTCCTCGCCGCCCTGGACCGGCGGCACACCCCCGGCCGCGTGCCCGAGGTGATGCGCTGGGCCCGCAAGGCCGGCTTTGACCAGGTCAGCCTGGACCTCATCTACGGGGCTCCGGGCGAGTCGGAGGCGGACTGGGCGGCGAGCCTGGACGCGGCGATCCAGCTCGGCCCGGACCACGTCAGTGCCTACGCGCTGACGGTTGAGGAGGGCACGAAACTGTCCCGCCGGGTCCGCCGGGGCGAGCTGCTCGAACCCGACGACGACCTGCTTGCCGACCGCTACCTGCAGGCCGATGACGCTCTGTGCGCGGCCGGCCTGACCAGCTACGAGGTCAGCAACTGGTCGCGGGGGGCCGGTACCCGGTGCCGGCACAATCTGGGGTACTGGCGCGGAGATCACTGGTGGGGGATCGGTCCGGGCGCGCACAGCCACGTCGGCGGGGTGCGATGGTGGAACGTGCGTCATCCGGCGGAGTACGCGGCCCGGCTGGGGGCCGGGCGCAGTCCCGCGGCCGCCCGGGAGGAGCTCGACGCGCAGGCCCGCAGGGTCGAGCGGGTCATGCTGGGCGTCCGGTTGGCCGAGGGACTGGCCGTCGGTGAGCTGGACGGGGCCGGCCGGGAGGCCGCCGCCGGGCTCGCGAAGTCCGGCCTGGTGGAACCCGGTGCCCTGGAGTTCGGCCGGGTGCGTCTCACCCGTCGCGGTCGTCTGCTCACCGACACGGTCGTGCGAGCCCTGCTGCCCGGCTGATGCCGCTGCCCGACTGGTGCCGCTGCCCGACTGGCGGCCGTCCAGTGGCCCGATCGGGCGGGACTGGAACCTGGGTACCGGCGTGTTCGTTTCGTTATGAGGACGTCGCCGGGCCCTCACCGGTAATTCGTGGGGCGGCTCATGTTCTGTGCTTCGACCTGAGCAGGCGGCTACACTTGGCACTCACTGCGGCCGAGTGCCAAGCTGGGTGCCCGCCGCTGTACATACCGTGGCCCGGCCACGTCCCGCCTGGTGAAGGGGGTGCGACCGCGTGCTGGAGGATCGGCGGCTCGAAGTCTTTCGGGCGATTGTTGAGGACTTTGTGCTGAGCAACGAGCCGGTGGGTTCCAAGGCGCTGGCGGAGCGGCACAACCTCGGTGTGTCATCAGCTACTGTCCGTAACGACATGTCCGCCCTGGAGGAAGAGGGGTACATCACACAGCCCCATACCAGCGCAGGACGGATACCGACGGACAAGGGCTACCGGTTGTTCGTGGACCGGTTGTCCGGGGTGAAGCCGCTGTCCCGGGCTGAACGTCGGGCGATCCAGAGCTTCCTGGAGGGCGCCGTCGACCTGGACGACGTGGTGCGCCGCTCCGTGCGGCTGCTCGCCCAGCTCACCCGGCAGGTGGCCGTCGTGCAGTACCCCTCCCTGTCGAGTAGCAGCATCCGGCACATCGAGGTTGTCACGCTCGGCCCGTACCGCCTGCTGATGGTCCTCATCACCGACACCGGGCGGGTCGAGCAGCGTATCGTCGACAGCCTCGTACCCATCGACGACGAGGTCGCCGGCGAGCTGCGTTCCGCGCTCAACTGCGCGCTGGCCGGCCGGCGCTTGGTCGACGCCCCCGACATCGTCGCGGCCCTGCCCGACAGCACCCGCTCCGAGCTGCGCCCTTACCTGACCACGATGGCCGGCGCCGTGCTGGAGTCGCTGGTCGAGCGGCAGGAGGAGCGCATCGCGATGGCCGGGACGGCGAATCTCACGCGGTCCCCGGTCGACTTCGCCGACTCGTTGCGGTCGATACTTGAGGCATTGGAAGAACAGGTCGTGCTGATGAAGCTCATCGGCTCGGCGCGGGAGACCGGTACTGTAACCGTACGGATCGGTCGCGAAACGGATGTGGACGCCCTCCGGTCCACCGCGGTGGTGGCCACGGGATACGGTCGTGGTCCCTTCGCGCTGGGTGGGATGGGGGTGGTCGGCCCGATGCGCATGGACTATCCGGGGACGATGGCGGCCGTCCGGGCCGTCGCCAAATATGTGGGTGAACTCTTGGGTGCCGACTGATGGCAGTGGATTATTACGCCGTTCTGGGCGTACGCCGGGAAGCGTCGAACGACGAGATCAAGCGGGCCTACCGCAAACTGGCCCGTGAGCTGCATCCGGACGTCAATCCAGATCCGGATGCGCAGCAGCGATTCCGGGGCGTCACGGCCGCGTACGAGGTGCTCTCCGATCCGGAGAAGCGCCAGATCGTCGACCTGGGCGGCGATCCGCTCGCGTCCGGCGGCGGCGGCGGTGGTGGTTCGCCGTTCGGCGCCGGTTTCGGCGGCCTTGGTGACATCATGGACGCCTTCTTCGGCGGCGGGTCGAGCCGTGGGCCCCGGTCCCGGGTCCGGCGCGGCAACGACGCGCTGCTGCGTATCGAGCTCGACCTGTCCGAGACCGCGTTCGGCGCCACGCGCGAGATCACCGTGGACACGGCGGCGGTGTGCTCGACGTGTACCGGCGCCGGTGCGGCTCCCGGCACGCACCCGTCGACCTGCGGTACCTGCGGCGGGCGGGGCGAGGTCCAGCAGGTCACCCGTTCCTTCCTCGGCCAGATGGTGACCTCCCGGCCTTGTCCGCGGTGTTCGGGTACCGGCACCGTGATCGAGCATCCCTGCCGGGACTGCGGCGGCGACGGCCGGGTACGCAAGCGCCGGACGCTCACCGTGAAGATCCCCTCCGGGGTCGAGGACGGCATGCGCATCCGGCTGTCGGGCGAGGGCGAGGTCGGGCCCGGCGGCGGGCCGCCCGGTGACCTTTACGTCGAGGTCTCCGAGAAGCAGCACCCGGTCTTCACCCGGGAGGGCGACGATCTGCACTGTGAGCTGCCGCTGCCGATGACCTCGGCGGCGCTCGGCACCTCCGCCACGCTGGAGACCCTCGACGGCACCGAGACCATCGCCGTGAAGCCCGGCACCCAGCCCGGTGAGGTCATCAAGCTCGCCGGGCGCGGGGTTCCGCATCTGCGGGCCGCCGGGCGCGGTCATCTGCACATCCACATCAACGTCGAGACTCCGACGAAGCTGGACGGCGAGCAGGAGCGGTTGCTGCGGGAGTTGGCGAAGCTGCGCGACGAGGAGGCGCCGGCCGTCGTGGGCGGATCCTCCGACGGCGGCGCGGCGGGGCTGTTCCGGCGGCGGGGCACGCGCCGTGGCCGTTAGCCCGGTCGTCGGCCGTGACCGCTGCGGAGAGGATGCATCCTGACCAGCGCCCTGTTCCGGCTGTCGCCGCTGCCGATCGCGGACTCGTTCACCCTCGCTGGTCCGGAGGGTCGCCATGCGGCCATGGTGCGCCGGCTGCGGCCGGGGGAACCGGTCGACGTGACCGACGGTCTTGGCCATGCGGTGGAGTGCGAGGTCGTCGCCGTCCGGCGGGATGAGATCGACTGCGCCGTCCGGCGCCGGGCCGCCGCCGGGGCCCCGAGCCCCCGGCTGGTTGTCGTGCAGGCCCTTGCCAAGGGGGATCGGGGCGAGCGGGCGGTGGAGATGCTGACCGAGGTCGGTGTCGACGAGATCGTGCCGTGGTCGGCGGCCCGGTCCGTGGCCCGTTGGGAGGATGTCCGTGGCGTGCGGGCCCGGGAACGCTGGGTCAGAGCCGCGGAGGAGGCGTCGAAGCAGTCCCACCGACTGCACTGGCCAGTGGTGGGCGAGCTGGCCGGCCTGAAGGAGGTTGTCGAGCGGGTGCGGGCGGCGGCGCTTGCCGTCGTCCTGCACGAGGAGGCGACCATCCCGTTGGTCGGACTGGCCCGCTCGGTTGGACTGGTCCGCTCGGTTGAGGTGCCGGAGCGGGTGGGCCCGACCGCCTCGGCGGCGGAGCTGGTGCTCGTCGTGGGCCCCGAGGGAGGGGTGTCCGAGCCGGAACTGGCCACGCTGGGTGAGGCCGGAGCGATTGTGTCGCGGCTCGGTTTGACGGTGCTGCGCACATCCACCGCCGGCGTCGTGGCCGCGGCGGTCGTGTTCGCGGACCTCGGTCGTTGGGACGGCCCGGCGCGGTGATGGATAGACTGGCCAGGTAGCGCCCGTGGTCCGCCTCGCTGGGCGGCCCCTCCGGCTGGAGGGGTTCTGTCCCGGTGTCGGCTGTCCGCGCCGCGCCGCCTACCGCGATCATCAATCCTGAGAGGTGCCCCGGCCTCGCTGGCCGCTCTTTATGCCCGAATCCGTTACGCCACCCGTCGCGCCCGACACCAGGGTCCAGACGCGCATTGTCGTACCCGGTCCGCACAGCATGGTGAGTCTGCTCGGTCACCAGGATCAGCTGCTCCGTACCGTCGAGAAGGCTTTCTCCTCGGATATCCATGTGCGTGGCAACGAGATCACCATCACCGGCGCTCCGGCTGAGAACGAGCTCGCTGCCAGGTTGTTCGCCGAGCTCATCGCGCTGCTCGACGCCGGGACGGAGCTCAGCCCGCAGCATGTCGACCATTCGCTGGCGATGCTGCGCAGCGGCGCCGAGGAGCGGCCGGCCGAGGTTCTCACCCTCAACATCCTCTCCAGCCGGGGCCGGACGATCCGGCCGAAGACGCTGAACCAGAAGCGGTACGTCGACGCGATCGACCAGCACACCATCGTTTTCGGGATCGGGCCGGCCGGCACCGGCAAGACCTACCTCGCCATGGCGAAGGCCGTTCAGGCGTTGCAGGCCAAGAAGGTGAACCGGATCATTCTGACCCGCCCCGCGGTCGAGGCGGGGGAACGCCTCGGGTTCCTGCCGGGGACCCTGTACGAGAAGATCGATCCTTACCTGCGGCCGCTCTACGACGCGCTGCATGACATGATCGATCCGGACTCGATCCCGCGGCTGATGCAGAGCGGCACGATCGAGGTGGCCCCACTGGCCTACATGCGCGGCCGGACGCTGAACGACGCCTTCATCATCCTCGACGAAGCCCAGAACACCTCGCCGGAACAGATGAAGATGTTCCTCACCCGGCTCGGCTTCGGCGCGAAGATCGTTGTTACTGGGGACGTGACCCAGGTCGACCTCCCCAGCGGCACCCGCAGCGGGCTGCGGGTGGTCCGGGAGATCCTCGACGGCCTCGACGACGTCCATTTTGCATCCCTGACCAGCTCCGATGTGGTTCGGCACCGGCTCGTGAGCGAGATCGTCGACGCTTACGCCCGCTGGGACGCGGCCAGCGCGCCGCCACCCGCTCCGGCCCGGTCTGCCCGTCGGGACCGACGGTGACCGTCGCCGCGGTCGGAGAGGACCGCTGATGGCCGTATTCGTTGCCAACGAGTCGGGCGCGAGTGACGTCGACGAGGTGAGGCTGGCCGCGCTCGCCCGGTTCGTGCTCGACGCCATGAAGGTGAACCCGCTCGCCGAGCTCTCGGTGATGCTGGTGGAGCCGAAGGCTATGACCGATCTGCACGTCCGGTACATGGGCGAGGAGGGCCCGACCGACGTCCTGTCCTTCCCACAGGACGACGCCTTCGACGCCTCGTGGTCGGAGTCGGTCGACGACGATCCGACCACCCTGCTCGGCGACGTCGTGCTGTGCCCGGACGTCGCGCGGCGGCAGGCGGAGCAGGCCGGTCACTCCTTCGATCGCGAGCTGTCCCTGCTGTGCACCCACGGCATCCTGCACCTGCTCGGCTACGACCACGCCGAGCCGGACGAGGAACGCGAGATGTGGAAGGTACAGAGCCAGCTGCTCGCGTCGTGGGACGGCGCGGTGCGGGCCCCCGGCGACGCGGACGCCGCCCGCGATGCCGCGGGCGGCGGCGAGGGCCGCCGTAGTGACCAGAGCCGCCGCAGTGACCAGGGCCGTGGCGGTGGCGCCGGAGAGCCCCCTGCCGCGCCCGCACGCTGACCCGGCACAAGGGGGTCCGCATGAGTTCCGGTGATCTTTTTCTCGTCTTCATCGCCGTGATGGGCTCGCTTGCCGCGGCGGGTCTCGGCGGCATCGACGCGGCCCTGACCCGGGTCTCCCGGGTGACGGTCGAGGGCTTCTCCCGCCAGGGCCGGGCCGGTGCCCGGAACCTGGCGACCGTCGTGGCCGATCCGGGCCGCTACCTCGCGCTGCTGCTGCTCCTGCGCATCGTCGCGGAGATGCTCGCCGCGGCCTGTATCACGGTGCTGTTCGTGCACGCCTACGGGGCCGGGTTCGCCGCGATCGGCCTCGGGACGCTGGCCTCGACCCTGGTCGCCTACATCCTCGTCGGGGTGATGTCCCGTACTCTGGGCCGCCAGCACGCCCCCGCGGTGGCGTTGGCCAGCGCCGGTCTCACGGTCCGGTTGGCGCGGATCTTCGGGCCGTTGCCCCGGCTGCTGATCGCGTTCGGCAACGCGGTCACCCCCGGCCCTGGTTTCCGGGATGGTCCCTTCGCCTCCGAGGCCGAGCTGCGCGATCTCGTCGACCTCGCCGAGGAGAACGAGGTCATCGAGCGCGAGGAACGCGACATGATCGCGTCGGTGTTCGAGCTCGGGGACACCCTGGTGCGCGAGGTGATGGTGCCGCGTCCGGACATGCTCTTCATCGAGTCGACGAAGACCGTCCGGCAGGCCCTCGCGCTGGCCCTGCGCAGCGGCTTCTCGCGGATCCCCGTCATCGGGGAGAGCGTCGACGACGTGGTGGGGATCGCCTTCCTCAAGGACATGGTCCGCCGGGAACGCGAGGGGGGCGAGGACGGTGCGATCGCTGAGATCATGCGTTCGCCCGCGCTTGTGCCCGAGAGTAAGCCCGCGGACGACCTGCTCCGCGAGATGCAGGCGTCGCGTACCCACATGGCGATCGTCATCGACGAGTACGGTGGAACGGCCGGACTCGTCACCATCGAGGACATCCTCGAGGAGATCGTCGGTGAGATCACCGACGAGTACGACAACGAGGTTCCGCCGGTGGAGTGGATCGACGCTGACACCGCGCGGGTAACCGCCCGGCTCGACATCGACGATCTGGCGAAGCTGTTCCACTTCGATGTGGACGACCTGCCCGGCGCGGACGACACCCTCACCGTCGGTGGCCTGCTGGCCACGGCCCTGGGACGGGTGCCCATCCCGGGTGCGACGGTCACGGTCGGTGGGTTGCGGCTGTCGGCGGAACGGGCCGCCGGCCGGCGTAACCAGATCGGCACCGTGGTCGTCCAGCGGTTGCCGCATCCGTCGAACGGCGACGACGGCTCGCCGCCTCCCCGATCCGACGACGGCGGCGAACCCGTGCGCAGCTCGTCGTCGGACCGAAAGGTGAATTCGTGACCGCCGACGTGACCCGGTCGGGGACCGTGCCTGCCGATGGCAACTCGGCCGACGGCGCCCCGGCTCTCGACCTCGCCGCCGAGGACGCGAAGCTCGTGGTGCTGGCCAGGGCGGCGCGGCAGCGTGCCTACGCCCCCTCGGGCGACCCTGCGGAGGGGGCGGCGCTGCGTGACACCGACGGTCGCACCTACGCGGCGGCGACTCTCGGCCTGGGCCGGGCCGAGCTAGCGATCTCGGCGCTGCGCGCGGCGGTGGCCGCCGCGGTGTCCAGTGGCGCCCGCCGGTTCGAAGCTGCCGCGGTGGTCACGCAGAAGGACGAGCTCGACCGCGCCGACCTGGCGACGTTGGCCGAGTTCGGCGCCGGGATCCCGGTGTTCCTCGCCGGCCCGGACGGCGTCGCCCGGACCAGGGTGACCACCTAGCGTGTCGACAACGACCTCGGTGCCGTTCCGGGCCGGCTTCGCCTGCCTCGTCGGACGGCCCAACGCCGGCAAGTCGACGCTGACGAACGCGCTGGTAGGGACGAAGGTCGCCATCACCAGCGGGCGACCACAGACCACTCGGCACGCCATCCGCGGCATCGTCCACCGCGACGACGCCCAGCTCGTCCTGGTCGACACCCCGGGGTTGCACCGGCCGCGCACGCTGCTCGGGCAGCGGCTCAATGACGTGGTGCGGGCCACGCTGTCCGAGGTTGACGTCGTCGGTTTCTGCATGCCCGCGGACGAGCCGGTCGGCCGGGGGGACCGCTTCATCGCCGAGGAGCTGTCCCGGCTGCCCAAGCGCACCCCGGTGGTCGCCATCCTCACCAAGACAGACCGGGTCGCCGATCCCGATCGGATCGGCGCCCGCCTGCTCGAGATCGCCGGGCTCGGCGAGTTCAGTGACATCGTTCCAGTCAGCGCGGTGCGCTCCTACCAGGTCGACGTGCTCGCCGACGTGCTCGTCGCCCGGCTGCCCGCCGGGCCTGCGCTGTATCCCGGTGGGGAGCTGACCGACGAACCGGAACAGGTGATGGTCGCCGAACTCGTCCGTGAGGCCGCGTTGGAGGGGGTCCGCGACGAGTTGCCGCACTCGCTCGCCGTCGTGGTGGAGGAGATGGTCCCCCGGGAGGGCAGGCCGGCGCAGCGTCCTCTCCTCGACGTCCGGGTGAACGTCTTCGTCGAGCGGCCCAGCCAGAAGGCGATTGTCATCGGGACCAGTGGATCCCGCCTCAAGGAGGTCGGTTCCCGCGCCCGTACCCAGATCGAGGCGCTCCTCGGCACCCCGGTCTTCCTCGATCTACATGTCAAGGTCGCCAAGGACTGGCAGCGCGATCCGCGTCAGCTGCGTCGCCTGGGGTTCTGAGCCGGCTCGCCGCCGGGCCCCACCGGGGCACCGTCCATGCCGCGTCCATGCCGCCATGTACTGCCGTACCTACCCCCGGCTATGGGAACGGGATGCCCGGCGGGCTCCTCAGGAGAACATCCCGGCTGGTACCGGCCATCTGCCGGGCGACCTCGCTTCACCGCATGAACTCGGGGCCGTGCAACCATGGGCGGGTGCCGGTGTATCGCGACGAAGGTGTCGTCCTGCGCACGGCCCCCCTCGCCGAGGCCGACCGCATCATTACCGTGCTCACCCGTCGGACCGGTCGGGTGCGGGCCGTCGCCAAGGGTGTCCGCAAGACGTCCTCGCGGTTCGGGTCGCGGCTGGAGCCGGGCACGTACGTCGATCTGCTGCTGCATTCCGGCCGGGCGCTGGACACGGTCACCCAGGCGGACATCATCTCTCCCTACGGCGCCACGATCGCCGTCGACTACCCGAGGTACACCGCGGCCGCGGTGATGCTCGAGACCGCCGAGCGGTTGACCAGCGAGGAACGCCAGCCCGCCCTGCGGCTGTTCCTCCTGCTCGTCGGTGGTCTGCGTACGCTCGCCGGCGGGGAGCGCCCACCCGCGCTCGTCCTCGACGCGTTCCTGCTGCGGGCGCTCGCGGTGTCCGGGTATGGGATGGCCCTAGACGACTGCGCGCGCTGCGGTGGGCCTGGGCTGCACCTGTCGTTGTCCGTGTCGGGCGGCGGCGTAGTGTGCCCGCAATGTCGCCCGCACGGTGCGGCGTCGGTGTCCGCGGGTGCGGTGCGGCTGCTCGCGGATCTGTTGTGCGGTGACTGGGACGGTGCACTGGTCAGTGACGCCCGCGCCCGGCGGGAGGCCGGTGGCATCGTCGCCGCCTATCTCCAGTGGCATCTCGAACGCGGGCTTCGCGCGCTGCCTCATCTGGAGAGGGCGTGACGCGGCCGGGCGCCGTGGTGGAGGTCTCGCGCGTGCGCTGGGACGGTCGTCCCGGGGAGGCGGGCTAGGCGGCCTGGGTGCGACCGCCGGGGAACGGGACCATGGGAGCGGGACGGCGGCGAGCGGGCCGTGGCGGAAGGACGAGGACGGACATGGTGAGGCGGAAAGCGGTGGTGGGTGCGTCCGGCGCGACCCGGCGCCGACGGGGGGACGATGTGGTGATGGCAGGGATCGGCAGGACGGATTGCGGCTTGAAGCCGCCCCGGACGGGTACGGGGAGGTAGGCGGTGGCGCTGCGTAATGATGTGGAGATGCGGTTCCGCGATCCGCATCCCCATCCCTCCGGCGCGCGGCCTCCGGTTCTGCCGTCGCGTCTCGTCCCGCGGCATGTGGGCATCGTCATGGACGGCAACGGACGGTGGGCGAAGAGGCGCGCGCTGGCGCGGACAAAGGGGCACGAGGCCGGCGAGGACGCCCTGTTCGACTGCGTCGAGGGCGCGATCGAGCTCGGGGTCCGATGGTTGTCGGTGTTCGCCTTCTCCACGGAGAACTGGAAACGGTCACCGGACGAGGTGGCGTTCCTGATGCGCTTCACCGACGGGGTGTTCGGCCGGCGCATCGAGGACATGCACGCGCTCGGTGTGCGGGTTCGCTGGGCGGGTCGTCGTCCCCGGCTGTGGGGGAACGTGATCAGGCGACTGGAGTCGTCCGAGGAACGTACCCGTGACAACGACCGGCTCACCCTGGTGATGTGCGTGAACTACGGCGGCCGGGCCGAGATCGCCGATGCCGCGGCGGCGATCGCCCGGGACGTGCGGGAGGGCCGGCTGCGCGTCGATCGGATCGATGAGGCGACCATCGGCCGCTACCTGGACGAGCCCGATATGCCCGATCTGGACCTCGTCATTCGGACTTCCGGGGAACAGCGGCTCAGCAACTTCCTGCTCTGGCAGGCCGCCTATGCCGAGTTCTCGTTCGTCGAGACGCTCTGGCCGGACTTCGACCGGCGCGATCTGTGGTCCGCCTGTGAGGACTTCGCCCGACGGGACCGGCGCTACGGCGGAACCGTCGCCCACCACGTCTGATGCCCGGGCCCGACGTTCCGACTGGACCAGACGCTTCCACCGTGCCCGACTGGGCGGCGCCGACGGCCGGTGCTCCGGTCGTTGCCCAGATCGCCTTCGCCGTGCCCGGGGACGCCAGCCCGGGCGGGGCGGGGTTCGCCGCGGCGGCACGCCCGGCGCTCGACGCGCTCGCCCGGGCCCCGGGATTCCGTGGTGGGCGGATCGCCCAGGCGCTCGACGAACCCGGCTCGTGGCTGATGACCACCGAGTGGGACGGGCCGGGTGCGTGGCGTCGCGCGTTGTCCGCCTTCGAGGTGCGGTACGCGCTGACGCCGCTGCTCGTCTTCGCGGTCGACGGGCCCGGCACCTTCGAGGTGCTGGTGTCGGTGGACGGGCCGGGTGGCTCGGCGCGGACCCATCGGTCCGACCGTGCGCCGGACGCCGGCACCGCGGCCCCCGGCGAGCTGCCGCGCTCCGCCGGTGCGCCGGGCACCGGCCGGCCGTGACCAGCCGCGGGATTGCCGGTGGGTACCGGTAGCCTCGACTCAGCATCATGGAATCTACGATCTATGGGTTGTGGATCTATGATGTGCAGATCTATGGATCATGGATCATGGATCTGTGAATCATGGATTCGGAGTGTCGATGTCCCTTGGACAGTCCCCTCCCTGACCGCCTGACCGCTCTCTCCGGACACCGGTCGCCGGCGGGCCGGTGTCCCGTCCCCGGAACCGGGGTGTCCGCCCCACTCGTGACCGCGACAGCGAAATGCCGAGGCTCGCTCGATGTTGACCATGCAGGACGCGCTGCTGGCGCTGACCCGTTACTGGACCGACCGCGGCTGCATGATCGTGCAGCCGTTCAACACCGAGGTCGGCGCTGGTACGCTCAACCCAGCCACAGTGCTGCGGGTGCTCGGACCGGAGCCGTGGCGGGTCGCGTACGCCGAACCCTCGGTCCGTCCCGACGACTCCCGCTACGGCCACAACCCGAACCGGCTGCAGACCCACACCCAGTTCCAGGTCATCCTCAAACCGGACCCGGGCAACTCCCAGGAGCTCTACCTGGGCAGTCTCGCGGCGCTCGGCATCGACACCGCCGCCCACGACGTCCGGTTCGTCGAGGACAACTGGGCCTCGCCCGCGCTCGGTGCCTGGGGCCTGGGCTGGGAGATCTGGCTCGACGGCCTGGAGATCACCCAGTTCACCTACTTCCAGCAGGCCGGTGGCCAGACGCTCGACACCGTCAGCGTCGAGATCACCTATGGCGTGGAACGCATCCTCATGGCCCTGCAGGGCGTCCGCCACTTCAGCGAGATTGCTTACGCCCCCGGCATCTCCTACGGCGAGGTGTTCGGCCAGGCCGAGTACGAGATGTCCCGGTACTACCTCGACGACGCCGACATCGACACCGTGCGCCGGCTCTACGCCGACTATGCCGCCGAGGCCCGCCGGCTCATCGACGCCCGGCTGCCCGTCCCCGCGCACTCCTACGTGCTGAAGTGCTCGCACGCCTTCAACATCCTCGATTCCCGGGGCGCGGTCTCCACCACCGAGCGGGCCACCTCCTTCGCGCAGATGCGCGGACTGTCGCGGGAGGTCGCGGCGCTGTGGCGGGACCGCCGCGAGGAGCTTGGCCATCCCCTCGGGGTGGCCTCCCCGCCACCGGCCGCGGTGCCCGCCGCGGTGACCACCCAGATCGAGGCGCCGGCCACCCTGCTGTTCGAGATCGGGACGGAGGAGCTCCCGGCGGCCGAGGTGACCCGGACCATCGAGGCGGTGCGCGCCGGCCTCGTCGAGCGGCTAGCGGCCACCCGCCTCACGCACGGTGCGGTCCGGGTGCTGGGCACTCCCCGGCGCATCGTGGCGATTGTTGACGAGGTGGCGCCCCGGGAGCCGGACGTCGAGCGGGTCGTCCGCGGCCCGCGCGTTTCGGCCGCCTACGACGCCGCCGGCGCGCCGACGAAGGCCGCCGTCGGGTTCGCGCGTGGTCAGGGCGCGGATCCCGCCGGCCTCCAGGTCGTCACCCACCGCGGTGTCGAGCATGTCGCGCTCGTGCGCACCGAGGCTGGCCGGGACGCCGCCCGGGTGCTGGCCGGGGTGCTCGGTGAGCTGGTGGCGGGGCTGCGCGCGGAGCGCAATATGCGTTGGAACGATCCGGCCCTGTCGTTCAGCCGGCCGGTGCGCTGGCTGCTCGCCCTGCTCGGCGAGGCCGTGGTGCCGGTGGCGGTGTCGACGCTCGCGGCCGGTCGGACCACCCGCGGCCACCGGCGGGCCGGCTCCCCGCCGCTCGACGTGCCGAGCGCGTCCGGCTACCCCGAACTGCTCGCCGCCCGCTCGGTCCTGCTCGACCCGGTAGTTCGCCGCGAGCTCGTCGTCGAGGAGGCGGCCAAGCTCACCGCGGACTCCGGCGGTCACATCGACCTCGTCGCCGAGGCGGACGTGCTCACCGAGGTGGCGAACCTCGTCGAGTTCCCGCGCCCGATCCTCGGGTCCTTCGAGGAACGCTTTCTGGACCTGCCGGCGGAGATCCTCACCACCGTCATGCGCAAGCACCAGCGATACCTGCCGGTGCGTGACGCCGCCGGGCGGCTGCTGCCGTCGTTCGTCGCCGTCGCCGATGGCGAGGTCGACCAGGCGCTGGTCCGCGCCGGCAACGAGGAGGTCATCCGGGCCCGGTTCACCGACGCCGCGTTCTTCTACGACGCCGACGTCACGGTGCCGCCCGAGACGTTCCGGGCGGAGCTCGCGAAGCTGACGTTCGAGCAGCGGCTCGGCTCCGTCGCGGACCGGGCCGACCGCATCGCGGCGCTGGCGCGTGACCTCGCCGAGGAGATCGGCCTCGGTGAGGACGACCGGGCCACCCTGGACCGGGCGGCCGCGCTCGCCAAGTTCGATCTGGCCACCCAGATGGTCATCGAGCTGTCGAGCCTCGCCGGCACGATGGCGCGGGAGTATGCCCGCCGGGCCGGTGAGCCCGAGGCGGTCGCCGTCGCCCTCTTTGAGATGGAGCTGCCTCGCCGGGCCGGTGATCAGCTGCCCGCTACCGCCCCCGGTGGCCTGCTGGCCCTCGCCGACCGGCTCGATCTGCTTGTCGGGCTGTTCGCGCTCGACGCGGCTCCCACGGGGAGTTCGGATCCGTTCGGGTTGCGCCGGGCCGCGCTCGGGGTCGCCGCGATCCTGGGCAGCCGGCCCGAGCTCGCCGGCCTCACCGTCACCGGCGCGCTGGCCCGTGCTGCCCGGCTTACCCCGGTGCCGGTGCCCGCCGAGGCGCTCGAGGCCGCCGGGGCGTTCGTCCGTGGCCGCTACGTCCAGCAACTACTCGACGCCGGGGTGGACCACCGCTTGGTCGGCGCAGTCGGGCCGCTCACCGGCACGCCGGCCCGCGCGGCCGCCACCTTGGTGACACTGCGGCAGCTCGTCCAGGGGGAGTCCGCACCCGCCGCCGGCTTCGCCGCCCTGGCCGCCGCGTTGCAGCGGGTCCGCCGGATCGTGCCGGCCGGGACCCCGGCGGTGCTCGACGCGCAGCGCCTCACCGAACCCGCCGAGATCGACCTGCTGGAGGTCGTGACAGCCCTCGCCCAGCGGCTCGCGCCCTCCGGCGCCGATTCGGCTGTCACCGCGGAGACGCCGGCCGGAGTGATCTCCCTCGATGAGCTGGTCGCCGCAGCCGGAGACCTGCCGGCCGCCGTCGACGCGTTCTTCGACGCGGTGATGGTGATGGCCGACGACCCGGCGGTGCGGGCGGCGCGGCTCGGTCTGCTGGCCTGGATCCGGGACCTGACGGCCGGAGCTCTCGACTGGGAGGCTCTCGGCTCGCTGCCCGCTTCCGGTTACTGATCATGGGCATTCTGGCTGCGCATACCGTTACCACGGGTTAGCGTCTGGGTATCACTCCGGGGCGGAAGGGACGACCATGGCGCGCTACGTGTATGGCTTCCACCAGGGCAACAAGGATATGAAGGATCTTCTCGGCGGTAAGGGCGCGAACCTCGCCGAGATGACGAATCTCGGCCTGCCCGTCCCGCCCGGGTTCACCATCAGCACCCAGGCGTGCCGGGAGTACCTTGCCGGCGGCGAACCGGTCGGGCTACGGGTGGAGATCGATCATCATCTTGCCGTTCTGGAGACCGCCCGGGGACGGCGGCTCGGCCAGGCCGACGATCCGCTGCTGGTGTCGGTGCGTTCCGGCGCGAAGTTCTCCATGCCCGGGATGATGGACACCATCCTGAACATCGGCCTGACCGACCAGGCCGTCTTGGGCCTGGCCGAGCAGTCGGGTTCGCCGCGGTTCGCCTGGGACTCCTACCGCCGGCTGCTGGCCATGTTCGGCCGGACCGTCCTCGGCGTCGGCGAGCCGTCGTTCGACGCGGCTCTCGAGGCGGCGAAGCGGGCCAAGGGCACCAGCAGCGACCTCGACCTCGACGAGAACGACCTGCGGGCGCTCGTCGCGACCTACCAGCGGATCGTGCTCGAGCGCACCGGCCGTCCCTTCCCCCAGGATCCCCGCGAGCAGCTGGATCTCGCGATCCGAGCGGTGTTCGACTCCTGGAACGGGCCGCGGGCCCGGCTGTACCGCCGTACCGAGCGCATTCCGGACGATCTCGGGACGGCAGTGAGCGTCGTCGCGATGGTGTTCGGCAACCTTGGAACGGACTCGGGCACCGGGGTGGCCTTCACCCGGGACCCGGGCAACGGGGAACCCGGCGTGTACGGAGACTATCTGCCCAATGCCCAGGGCGAGGATGTGGTGGCCGGGATCCGTAACCCGGTTCCCCTCGCCGAGCTGGAGCGGATCGACCCGGCATCCTTCACCGAACTGCGCGAGATCATGACGCGCTTGGAGAAGCACTACCGGGACCTGTGCGACATCGAGTTCACGATCGAACATGGCAGGTTGTGGATCCTGCAGACCCGCGTCGGCAAACGCACTGCCGCGGCGGCCTTCCGGATCGCCGCCACGCTCGCCGAATGCGGTGTCATCGACGATGACGAGGCGCTGTGCCGGGTGAGCGGCGACCAGCTCGCCACCCTGATGTTCCCGCGCTTCGACGACACGGCCCGCCCCGCCCCGATCGCGACGGGAGTGAACGCCGCGCCCGGGGCTGCGGTGGGGGAGGCCGTCTTCGACGCCGCCGAGGCGGTGCGGGTGGCGGCCGAGGGCCGACCGGTCATCCTCGTCCGCCGCGAGACGAACCCCGACGACCTCGCGGGCATGCTCGCGGCGCGCGGAACCCTGACCTCCCGGGGCGGCCGGACGTCGCATGCCGCCGTCGTCGCCAGAGGATTGGGCCGGACCTGCGTGTGCGGGGCCGAGGAGATCGAGGTCGATCCCGCCGGTCGCCGCCTCACCACTGGGCGGGGTGTGGTCGTGCGGGAGGGGGACATCCTCTCCATCGACGGGACCACCGGCGCGGTATACCCCGGTCCCGTACCGCTCGTCCCGTCACCGGTCGTCGAGTACTTCGAGGCCGGCCATCCCGACCATGCCGGCCATTCCGGCCGCCTCGACCATCCCCGGCCGGGCGGGGACCTGGTCGCCGCCGTGGATCGGCTGATGCGGCACGCCGACCGGTCCCGCCGGCTGCGGGTCCGCGCGAATGCCGACACCGGGCCGGACGCCGCGCGGGCCCGCCGGTTCGGCGCCGCGGGTATCGGGCTGTGCCGCACCGAGCACATGTTCCTCGGGGACCGTCGTGCCCTGGTCGAGCAGATGATCCTCGCGGGAACGCCGGCCGAGCGGACCGAGGCGCTCAGCCGGCTGCTTCCCCCGCAACGGGAGGATTTCGTCGAGATCTTCACCGCGATGGACGGTCTGCCCGTCACGGTCCGGCTGCTCGATCCGCCGTTGCACGAGTTCCTCCCGGACCTCACCGAGCTGTCCGTGTCGATCGCCGCCGCGGACGCCGCCGGAAGCCCGGTCGACGACGCCGACCGGGCGAGGCTGGCGGTCCTGCGGGGCATGCACGAGACCAACCCGATGCTGGGTCGCCGCGGCGTCCGACTCGCTCTCACCGTCCCGGGGCTGGTGGAACTGCAGGCGCGGGCGATCGCCGAGGCGCTGGTGCGCTGCCGCCGCGTGGGCGGTGATCCCCGTCCCGAGATCATGATTCCGTTCATCTCCACCGCGGCGGAGCTGGATGCCGTCCGGGACCGGGTGCGCGGGGTACTAGCCGAGGTCGGCGCCGAGAGCGGCTTGGAGATCGACCTGCCGATCGGCACGATGATCGAGGTTCCGCGGGCGGCGCTCACCGCGGACCAGATCGCCCGCCGCGCCGAGTTCTTCTCGTTCGGCACCAACGACCTCACCCAGCTGCTCTGGGGTTTCTCCCGGGATGACGTCGAGGCATCGTTGCTGCCGCGCTATCTCGACCTTGGCATCCTGGCCGGGTCGCCGTTCGCGTCGGTGGACCGCGACGGGGTGGGCGCCCTGATGAGGACGGCGGTCCGGGCCGGGCGGGGCGCCCGGCCCGATCTCGGCCTCGGCGTCTGTGGCGAGCACGGCGGCGATCCCGATTCCGTGCACTTCTTCGCCGAACTCGAGCTCGACTACGTTTCCTGTTCGCCGTTCCGGGTGCCGGTGGCCCGGCTGGAGGCCGGGCGTGCCGCGGTTCTCGGCCGGTCGGCGGTCGGGTGAGTTTCCGCCCGGCCCGTTCCCTGCCCTTTCCGGGCTGGAATCCCGATCGGGGTTGGGCGGATGAACGGGGCAGTTGCCCTATGATGTCGGTCGTGTGCCCATAGGGACGCTACTGTTCGTTCGCGTGGGCCTGTCCCGTCCTCGTCTCATCGTCAACCCGTTTCGCGCGACCTGGCACCGCGTGCCATGGTGGCGTTGGATGATGCGGGCGGTGGCGGCTGTCCTCCTCGGCATCATGGTTCTCGCCGTGGTGACGTTTCTGCAGGTCTGGTGGGTGGGCAGGGAGGATCATCGGCCCCGGTCCGACGTCCTCGTGGTGCTCGGTGCCTCGCAGTACGACGGGCGTCCCTCGGCGGTCCTCGCCGCTCGTCTCGACCACGTGCTGGAGCTCTACCGGGAGGGAGCCGCCCCTCAGGTGATCACGGTCGGTGGGAAGCAGCCGGGCGACCGTTACACCGAGGGCGAGGCCAGCGCGACCTATCTGCGGCAGCGGGGTATCCCCCCGAGCCGGGTGCTCGTCCTCCCCGAGGGTTCGAACACGCTCGGGTCGCTGACCGCCGTAGCCGGGTTGATGAACTCGCGGCACTGGCACACCGCCGTGCTGGTCACCGCTCCCTGGCACAGCCTGCGTTCCCGGACGATGGCCCGTGACCTCGGTGTCGACGCCGTCACCTCCCCGGCCGACCGGGGGCCGGCCGTCCACGGCTTCGGCACGCAGGTCCGGTACATCATCCGTGAGGGGATTGGTTACCGGTGGTATCAGCTCTTCCGCCAGGCATCACCACCTTCGGTGACCACCCGGGCCGTCTGACACCGGGTCGACGCTCGTCAGCAGCAGCGGATACGAACCCGTGACGCCTCTGACATATCAAGGCCCGCTTCGGCCCTCTTTGCCGTCGGCCGCCGCTGATACGGTTCGGATCGCCGGGTGAGGGGGTAGTGCGACACGTGGTAGTGAGGCAAAGCGGCGGAGTCGGCTGCCCGAGGCGCGAGAGAACCCTCCGGAGATTACCTTCCGGGTGTGGAACGACACTGTAAGGAGACTGGTGTGGCAACTCCCGTATCCGAGAGCACGGTCGGGACGGCCGACCTGGAGACGGTTCGGGAACTCGCGCAGCAGCTGCGGGTCGACTCGGTGCGCAGCAGCACCTCGGCGGGTTCCGGGCATCCCACCTCGTCGATGTCGGCCGCGGACGTGCTGGCGGTTCTCGTCGCGCGCCACCTTCGATACGACTGGGACAACCCGGTGGACCCGGCGAACGATCATCTGATCTTTTCGAAGGGGCACGCCTCCCCGCTGATCTACTCCATCTTCAAGGCGGTCGGGGTCGTCGGTGACGACGAGTTGATCAATGGTTACCGCCGTTTCGGCGAGCGGCTCCAGGGCCACCCGACGCCTGTCCTGCCGTGGGTCGACGTCGCGACCGGGTCGCTCGGGCAGGGCCTGCCCGACGGCGTGGGCGTCGCGCTCGCCGGTAAGTACCTGGACAAGGTGCCCTACCGAGTCTGGGTGATCTGCGGTGACAGCGAGATGGCGGAGGGCTCGGTCTGGGAGGCACTGGACAAGGCCTCCTACTACAACCTCTCCAACCTCATCGCGATCGTCGACGTCAACCGGCTCGGCCAGCGCGGCCCGACCGAGCTCGGCTGGGACCTCGACACCTACGCCAAGCGGGTGGAGTCCTTCGGCGCCCGCGCGGTCGTCGTCGACGGCCACGACATCGCCGCGATCGACGCGGTGCTCGCCGACGCCGAGGACGTCACCCGGCCGACCGTCATCCTCGCCCGCACCCGCAAGGGCGAGGGCTTCTCCGAGGCCGCGGACGTCGAGGGCTGGCACGGCAAGCCGTTTCCCGCCGACATGGCCGACCGCGCCATCGCCGAGCTCGGCGGCCTGCGTGACCTGCGGGTTCGCGGTCCGGTGCCGCCCGCGGACCTTCCCCGACCGGCGCCGGTCGAGCGGCCCGCCATCACGCTGCCCACCTACGATCTCGGCGCCAAGGTGGCGACTCGGCGCGCCTACGGCCAGGCGCTCGCCGCGCTCGGAGCCCGCACCGACGTGGTGGCGCTCGACGCGGAGGTCAGCAACTCGACCTACTCCGAGGACTTCGCCAAGATCTATCCGGACCGCTTCTTCGAGATCTTCATCGCCGAGCAGCAGCTCGTCGCGGCGGCGGTCGGGCTGTCGGTGCGTGGCTACGTGCCCTTCGCCTCCACGTTCGCGGCGTTCTTCTCCCGGGCCTACGACTTCATCCGGATGGCGGCGATCTCCCAGGCCGACATCCGGCTGTCCGGCAGCCACGCGGGAGTCGAGATCGGCGCCGACGGGCCGTCGCAGATGGCGCTCGAGGACCTCGCCATGATGCGGGCGGTCGGCGGCTCGACGGTGCTCTACCCGAGCGACGCGACGTCCGCCGCGAAGCTCGTCGAGGCGATGACGGATCTGCCCGGGGTCAGCTACCTGCGCACCACCCGTGGCGCCTACCCCGTGCTCTATGGCCCGGACGAGCCGTTTGCCCCCGGTGGTTCCAAGGTGCTCCGCCGATCGGACGCCGACACCGTCACGCTCATCGGTGCCGGTGTCACCCTGCACGAGTCGCTGGCCGCGGCGGGCACGCTCGCGGCCGAGGGGATCGCGGCCCGCGTGGTCGACCTGTATTCCGTGAAGCCGGTCGACGCGGCGACGCTCGCCGACGCCGCCCGGGCCACCGGCGGGCGCATCGTCGTCACCGAGGATCACTACCCGGAGGGCGGACTGGCCAGCGCGGTGCTGGAATCGCTCAGCGACGGCAGCGTGCCGCTGTCGGTCCGTCATCTTGCGGTGCGGTCGCTGCCGGGTTCCGGGGCGTCGCAGGAGCTCTTGGACGCGGCCGGCATCTCCGCGAAGCACATCGTCGAGGCTGCCCGCGGCCTGCTGCGCTGACCCGTCCAGGGCCAGCGGCCGGCCGGCGGGCGGGGGAAGGCACAAGGCTGACATCCGGCGGGACCGGGGGAGATCCCCCGGTCCCGCCTTCGTCGTTGTCGCATGCCTGACCAGGCGTGAGCATGAGCAGGAACCAGGCGTGAGCATGAGCAGGATCGGTGGGGACGTCCGGCGACGGGTACCTCGCACCCGGTCAGGGCACCCGGTCAGGCCTGCGCCAACCCGTCGGGCCCGGTCCCGCGGGCCGTCCCTCAGTCGTCTCCGGCTGGGGCGGGTGCTCCACCGAAGGTCATGTCGACCAGGGTGAGGTAGAGCCGGTCCGGGCGCGGCAGAAACTTGATCTTGGAAAGTGCCTGGTCCTGGCCGGCGGACTCCACGACGAACTCGCCGTACCCGAGCAACCGGCCAAGCGGGTCCCGGTTGTACGTGAGATCCGTGATCTTGGACAGTGGCATCGTCTGGACCTTGCGGAAGAAGATCCCGGACACCTTCAGTAGTCGCTTGTCAGTGATCATAAGGTGCTCGAACTGCCAATCGACGACCCCCCACAGCATCCTCAAGATCATGAAGAGGGCGAAGTACCACAGCAGCGTGGTGATGATGCCGGCGTCAACGTCCTGCGAGGCGAGCAGGATGTTCGCCACGAGCGCGAGCAGTACGGCCCCGATGGTCTGCAGGAAGACAGGTAGCAGGACCGCCCAGTGTGACCGCACCATCATCACCAGGCGTTCCTGGGACGCGAGGTACTTGGTGTCGCGCTGAGCCGGGTCCGGAAGCTGGAGTCTCACCACGCCCGCAGTGTCCCAGACATCAAGAGTGGCCGGGTAGCCATTACAGAGCGGTATCGGTTACGAACTGGGACACCCCGTTACCGATGGACTGCAGCCAGTCGAAGACGCGGTCGATGATACTGGCCGCGCTGTTGGGCGCGGTCACCACGAAGAAGATGAGGAACGCGATCGCCCCATATCTAATGATCTTGTCCACGGCGGGCCTCCGGGCCGATTCGGGGAAGGGTGCGCACAAAGTATCGCCGCTGAGCTCGACGGAGGTCGCGGAATCGCGCCGATACTCTCAAGCTCGTGGTCAGTGAGTGGTATGACACCTTGGACGCGGCCCGTCGGGTCGTGGAACGCCCGAAGGCCACACCGGCCCAGCGCCGTCCCTTCGCCCGGGACCGAGCCCGGGTGCTGCACTCCAGCGCGCTGCGCAGGCTGGCGGGAAAAACCCAGGTCGTGGGCCCGCTCGACGACGACTTCCCGCGTACCCGGCTGACCCACTCCCTGGAGACCGCCCAGGTGGGCCGGGAGCTCGCCGAGGAGCTGGGAGCGGACCCCGACCTGGTCGAGGCGGCGTGCCTCGCACATGATCTGGGTCATCCCCCTTTCGGGCATAACGGCGAGCTGGCGCTTGACGAGGCCGCAGCCGCCTGCGGTGGCTTCGAGGGCAACGCCCAGAGCCTGCGCGAGCTGACCAGGCTCGAAGTCAAGATCGTCGACCGTGGCGGTCGCAGCGCGGGCCTAAACCTTACCCGGGCGACCCTGGACGCAGCGACGAAGTACCCGTGGCCGCGCCGCCCTGGGCCCCGGGCGGACAGCGCGAAGTTCGGCGCCTACGCCGACGACCTGTCCGTGCTCCGCTGGGTCCGGGAGGGCGCACCGGCCGGCCGGCGCTGTATCGAGACGCAGATCATGGACTGGGCGGACGACGTGGCCTATTCGGTGCACGACCTCGAGGACGGGGTCGTCGCCGGACACATCGATCTAGCCGCCCTCGACGATTCCGGCCGCCGGGCGGAGCTCGCCGCCGCGACCGCCGTCCGCTACCCGGGGCCGTCCGCCGAGGCGGTGGCGGCCGCCCTGGGCACCCTGCGGTGCCAGCCCTGGTGGGTCCGCTCCGAGATCACCTCGGCCCGGGGCCAGGCCGCCCTGCGGGCGATGACCAGCGAGCTCATCGCCCGGTTCGCGCACAGCGCGGTCCGTGCCACCCGGGTGTGCCATCCCGACGGTCCGCTGCGGCGCTATGGCGCGGATCTGGTGGTGGATCCGGACACCGTGGCCGAGTGCACGGCGCTCAAGGGGGTCACCGCCTGGTATGTGATGGAGCGGCCGGGTGCCCGCGTCCGGCAGTCCCGGCAGCGGGAGGTGGTCGCGGAGCTCGTGGCGATGCTCTCCCGGGGCGCGCCGGACGTGCTCGAGCCGTCGTTGCGCGCGGCCTACCGCATGGCCGCCGACGATGCGGCACGGCTACGGGCCGTCATCGACCAGGTGGCGCGTCTGACCGACGCCAGCGCCGAGCGGCGGCATGCGCTGCTGTGTGGACGACCGGCGCCGTGGGTCCTGTGAGCCACGAGTCCGGTGTGCGGGGGTCCGGTGCGTGCCGGATCCGTGTGTGGTGGGTCCGGTGGGCGTCCGCCGCTGGCCCGATGGCCCGACGGTGTTTCGGGTGTTCCCCCGTTCGGGGGGACACCCGCTCCCTCGGATGGGGGAGTGAGCCGGTGCGCGGCCCGCGGCCCGACGTCGCAGCTCGGCACGCACGTCACGGCCACTGTCCCCAACATTCACGTGGCATGATCGGTACTGTCGTGCTTACGACACGTACCATCGCAGCGGTAGGACCGATGTGAGGGCGCCGCGTCACTCGTCGACAGGGCGGGTGGGCCGGCGGGTGATGTTCCTAGCATCGATCCGGCGGGAATGGACGTGGCAAACATATTGACGGGCGCTCTGCCCCGGGCGAGCTACCTCTCGTTCGGGTACCCGCAGAGTCTCAACGCGGACTTGGGAGGGACGGGTGGGGGGACGAATCCGTGACGCCGACGTCGCCCTGGTCCGGGATCGCTCGCCGATTGCGGACGTCGTGGCCGAGCACGTACAGCTGCGTCCGGCGGGGCGTAACGAGCTCGTCGGGCTGTGCCCGTTCCATGACGAGAAGTCACCCTCCTTCTACGTCAATGCGGCAACCGGCCTGTTCCACTGTTTCGGATGCCAGCAGGGTGGCGACGTCTACTCCTTCGTGCGGGAGATCGACGGGCTGACCTTCCGGGAGGCGGCGGAACGCCTGGCGCGTCGGGCCGGGGTGACGCTGGCCTACGAGGGCGGTGGAACCACCGGCCGTACGGTGTCCAGCCAGCGGCAGCGGCTGCTGGAGGCGCACCGGGTGGCCGCCGAGTTTTACGCCGAGCAGCTAGGGTCGCAGGCCTCCGCGCGCGCCGGCTGGGACTTCCTCGCCGCGCGGGGATTCGATCTTACCGCGGCGGCGCGCTTCGAGGTCGGCTACGCCCCGACCGGCTGGGACACCCTCACCCGGCATCTGCTCGCCCGGCGCTTCACCGGCGAGGAGCTGGTGCTCGGGGGGCTGGCCAAACAGGGCGCCCGCGGGGGCCTGATCGACCGTTTCCATCATCGGCTGATGTGGCCGATCAAGGATCTCGCCGGTGAGGTGGTCGGCTTCGGTGGGCGACGCCTCGCCGAGGAGGACGCCTCGAACGCCGGGCCGAAGTACCTCAACACGCCGGACACGCCGTTGTTCAAGAAGGCGAACCTGCTCTACGGCGCCGACCTCGCCCGCCGTGACATCGCCCGGCGGTACCAGGTCGTGGTGGTCGAAGGTTATACCGACGTCATGGCCTGCCATCTCGCCGGGGTCACCACGGCCGTGGCGACCTGTGGCACCGCCTTCGGCTCCGAGCACGTCGCGGTGGTCCGCCGGCTGCTCATGGACTCCGACGAGCGTCGCGGTGAGGTGATTTTCACGTTCGACGGCGACGCGGCCGGGCAGAAGGCGGCGCTACGCGCCTTCGAGCACGAGGAGCGTTTCGCCACCCAGACCTTCGTGGCGGTGGAATCCTCCGGCCGCGACCCCTGCGAGCTGTGGATGAGCGGTGGCGACGGCGCCGTGCGGGATCTGGTCGCCAGCCGGGTGCCGCTGGTCGAGTTCGCAATCCGCGGGGTGCTCGACCGCTACGACCTCAACACCACCGAGGGCCGGCTCGCCGCCTTGGACGCCGCCGCGCCGCTGGTCAACCGGCTCAAGGACGCCGCGTTGCGGCACCGGTACGCGGTGAACCTGGACCGCTGGCTGGGTTTTCTCGACGAGCGGTTCGTGGTGGGCCGGGTGGCCGAGCACCGGTCGCGGCAGGGGGGCGAGCGGGCTGGCGCCCGTTCCGCGCCGATGCGCCGGCACGGGGCGGGGGCCGATGACGCGGCGGTCATCGTGGAGCGTGAGGCGCTCAAGCTGGCCGTTCAGTATCCCGGGCTTGCGGGCCCGATGTTCGACACGCTGGCTTCGGAGATGTTCACTGTTCCCGCGCACCGTGCCGTCCATGACCTCATCGCCGAGGCCGGTGGGGTGTGCGCGGGGCTGGCGAGGTCCGGTGAGGTCACCACCTGGGTGACCGAGCTGACCGCGGCGGCTCCGGAGGAGGAGCTGCGACGCTTCGTTACTGCCCTCGCAGTGGAGAGGGTGCTGTGCGACCACGATGTGGATGATCGTTATGTCGACGAACAGATGTCGCGGGTACAGGAGTTGCATGTGACCCGTCGGATCACGGACCTGAAGTCGCGTGTGCAGCGGCTCAACGGGGTGACCGACGCCGAGGCCCTCCGCCGTGCATTCGGCGAGCTGATTGCTTTGGAGCAGCACAAGCATCAACTCCGGGAGCGGGGCGTAGGTGCCGCGTAACCTGGGTCGATCCCGAGAAGGAAGTGACGAGATTCCGCCCATGAGTCCTACCGTCCTACCCCGCGAAGCCCAGGTGGACGAGGTCAAGGACCTCATCACCCGGGGCAAGGAGATCGGGTTCCTCACCACCGAGGATGTCACGGTCGCCATCCAGGCCGCGGAGCTGCCCCCGGAGCAGGCCGAGACGGTGCTGCAGGTGCTGAACGACGAGGGCATCGAGGTACTCGAGGCGGGAGGTGAGAGCCCCGACGAGGCGGATCTGCTGGCCCGCCGTCGCCGCGAGGAGGAGGAGCTCGCCCTCAAGGCGCCGACTTCCGACCCGGTGCGCATGTACCTCAAGGAGATCGGCAAGGTCCCCCTGCTCACCGCCGAGGAGGAGGTCGATCTCGCCAAGCGGATCGAGGCGGGGCTGTTCGCCTCCGAGAAGCTGGCGGTGGCCACCAAGAAAACTTCCCCGCAGATGCGGCGGGACCTCGAGGCCATCGAACGCGACGGGCAGATCGCCAAGCGCAAGCTGGTTGAGGCGAACCTGCGTCTCGTCGTCTCGATCGCCAAGCGGTACGTCGGGCGCGGCATGCTGTTCCTGGACCTCATCCAGGAGGGCAACCTCGGCCTGATCCGGGCGGTCGAGAAGTTCGACTACACCAAGGGCTACAAGTTCTCGACCTATGCCACCTGGTGGATCCGGCAGGCGATCACGCGGGCCATCGCCGACCAGGCACGCACCATCCGCATCCCGGTGCACATGGTCGAGACCATCAACAAGCTGATCCGCATCCAGCGGCAGCTCCTGCAGGACCTCGGCCGGGAGCCGAGTCCGGAGGAGATCGCCAAGGAGATGGATCTCACTCCGGACAAGGTGCGTGAGATCCTCAAGGTCTCACAGGAGCCGGTGTCGCTGGAGACCCCCATCGGTGAGGAGGAGGACTCCCACCTCGGGGACTTCATCGAGGACTGCGACGCCGTCGTCCCGGTAGACGCGGCTAGCTTCATCCTGCTTCAGGAGCAGCTCGACTCGGTCCTGCACACCCTGTCCGACCGGGAGAAGAAGGTCATCCAGCTGCGCTTCGGGCTCACTGACGGGCACCCGCGTACGTTGGAGGAGGTCGGGCGCGAGTTTGGGGTCACCCGGGAGCGCATCCGCCAGATCGAGTCGAAGACGCTGTCCAAGCTTCGGCATCCCTCCCGGTCGCAGAAGCTGCGCGACTACCTGGAGTAGGAGCGGCCGGCAACCATTTCCGGCTGTTTACTGCCGATAGTGTTATGGTTACCTCTGGTCGATGTTTGATATTCGTATCGGGTTCGGTATCGGGGTTTACTGACCTGTGTGTCGCGTCGCGTGAGGATCAGTCCGATCCGTTCGATGCATTTTTCATGATCAGGCGGGTTCCTCGATGACCGTCCGGATCATTCAGGCCCGGGATGGACGCTCTCGTCGTGATCCGGATCCGGGAGTCACGCCGATCCGGTGGGAGTATTGACCCGTGTCGCCCCCCGCCGGGTTCCGGCACCCGTGGGCTGGACCGGGATGTCCCGGCCCTCGCTGCTCGGTAGCCGTCCGGTCAGGGCGGTGAAAACCGTGCGGAGGTAGTCGTCGGGCCGGGTGGCGGCCTCGGCCCACTCCGCGGCGCGCCGGCCGACGCGGGCCAGTCGCGCTCGGTCGGCGAGCATGCCGTGCAGGACGTCCGCCAGCGCCTGCGCCGACTCGTCCATCGGCGTCTGCCCGGTCACGCCGTCCTGGTAGGCGTCGTGGCTACCGCCTGAGGCGGGTCCGATCACCGCGCACCCGGCGAGCTGCGCCTCGAGCAGCACGATGCCGTAACCCTCGCCGCTGATCCGTGGCCCGCGCGAGCGGGTGCGGGTGCACAGCGCGAACAGGTCGGCGGTGGCGTAGAGACGTGCCAACGCGTCGTCGGCCGGGGACTCGTGCAGCTCGGTGTCGGGGTGCGCGGACACCAGCTCGTGCAGGGCCCCGGGTGCCGGGCCCTGCCCGGCGAACACCAGCCGGACCGGGCCGAGAGTGGCCCGGACGGACTCCACGGCCTCCAGCAGGACCCCCGCACCCTTGCCCACCCAGTCACTGAGCCGGAACACGCTCAGCATGGTCGGTACGGGGGACAACGGCCGGCGGCGGCTCGCCTCGGCCAGCAGGGTCGCCCGCCACGTCGGTGAGATGCCCGGCCGGAGGATGGGCGCCAGCCCCAGCGTCGACAGCGCGCCGGCGCTGTAGGAACTGATCGTGACCGGGCGCAGGAGCGGGTCGGCGCGCAGGATCGCGCGGTCGGTGCGGCGCATGCCCCAGATGTCGGTGCCGTAGAGCAGCACTGGGCCGAGGCGGGCCCGGGACAGTCGGACGGCTGCCGCCGCGACGGGGATGAGGTTGGCGTGCCCGGCGACCACACTGTCGGCCTGGCCGAAGCGGCGCGCCGCAGCGAGCGCGCGCGACGCGAAGCGCGCCCTGATCGCCGGGGTCAGCTCGACGCCTGGCTCCAGCATGTCGACCCGCAGGAGATCGGCCCCACCGGCCCGCAGTGTCTCCTCGACCGTCGAAAGATAACGCTCGATCCCACCACCGAGGCCGCGGGAACTGCTCAGCAGCAGAACCCGGGCAGGTCGATCGGTGAGGGAGGCGGTCGGGGCGGTGGATCGGCGCGAGATCTGCACGGAGAGTGATTTTAATGTTTCTCCAGGTGGTAGTCCTGTGTTGTGGAGCGTGTCATAGTAACGTTTCGAGTTCTCTTGACTGCCTGTAGCTTCTCCGATGATGGCGACAAGGGGTCGTGTATGGAAGCCGATCTGCGGTACCGCAACGGTGGTAACCCGCCTCTCCTCGATCTGATCGACATACCGGCGGGTAAGGCGCTGGACTGTGGGTGCGGAGCCGGGGACAACGCGCGGCTGCTGAGGGCCCGGGGCTGGCGGGTGACGGGGGTGACGATTGATCCGTCCGAGCGGGCCGCCGCCGCGGCCGAGTGCGACCACGTCGAACTTGCCGATCTGAGCGCCGGGCTGCCCTTCGTCCCCGACGGGAGTCACCAGCTCGTGCTGCTTTCCCACATCCTCGAGCACCTGGCGGATCCGGTGCCGTTGCTCGTCGAGGCCCGGCGGGCGCTGGCACCCGGCGGCCGGGTCCTGGTAGCGCTGCCGAACGTGCTGCACTACCGGCAGCGCGCGCTGTTCCTGCGGGGTCGGTTCGAGTACACCGAGACCGGTCTCATGGACGCTACCCACCTGCGATTTTACACCGTCGACTCGGCACGGCGGCTGTTGGAGGACAACGGCCTGCGCATCGTCGCCACCGCCACCACCGGTGGTCTGCCGTGGTGGCGCACCCGTGAGCTGCTCCCCGGGGACCTGGTGCGGCGGTGGGATCGCCGCGTGCTGGACCGGTGGCCGAACATGTTCGCCTGGCAGGCGCTGTTCCTCGCGGCGCCACAGGCGACGCGCCGGACCGGCGCCCCCGGCGTTGCCGTGATGCGGCAACGGTCCGCGCCTGGTGGCCGGCCCGGCTACGGCCAGCTTGTCCAGTGAGCGGCGCGCGGCTCGTCGTCACGTGCCTCTCCCGGCGGGGGAAGCATCGAGAGACCGTCCAGCAGGCCGTGGAGGACGAGGGCCGAGGTTCGGGTACCGTGCCCGAGGAGCATGTCCAGGGCGACGGCGCGGGGTAGCACGACGACCGCCGTCGCCAGGGCGATCAAGGCGGCCCGGGCCCGCCATCCGCGGACCCGGGCGAACCAGAGCCGGTTGCGCACCCCGTAATAGGCGTCGCCACGCCGGGGGACGGTCGTGCTCCCGATGTGCCGTGCACGGTGCGGACTGACCACGACGCTCCATCCGGCTTCCCGGACGCGGTAACAGAAGTCGACATCCTCGAACCCGAGGTAGTAACGGCCGTCCAGGGGGATCCGCCGCAGGCAGTCCGCCTTGACGAACATGATCGTGCCTGCGACCCAGTCGGCCTCCAGGGGTCGGTCGCCGGGGGGGCGCCGGGCCTTCGGTGCCGCCAGGACCGGACTCAGCCGCGCCGGGCCCGAGCGCCGACCGTCGTCGTCGACCAGGGTGGGAGCGACCACGCCGATATTCGTCCCGGCCAGCAGCTCCAGGCAGGCGCGCAGCGCCGGGTCCGGGATCCTGACGTGGTTGCCGATCAGGAGATAGGCCTGCGCGGCGGGGTAGCCGTGGCTGGCGAGCCGGAAGCCTCCGCCGAGACCGAGGTCGCGGGGCGGCAGGATCCAGGCGACCGAGGCCGGCAGGTGGTCGGGTCGGTCCGACCGGTCGTTCGCGACCACCGCCACTTGGGCGATGACGGGGCTGCCGTCGAGCCACCTCGCAAGCTCCACGGTCGGCCGGTGTGGACCCCAGTGGACGATCACCGCCACGGTCTTAATCGGACCCCCTGCGTCGCTCGGGTAGAGCATCCGGTCCGGCGGGCGACGAGCCTCCACAGCTCGGAATGAGTACCGAGGGTAACAGGAATGCCTCTGCATGTAACGGTGAGTGAGATGCGGGATGCTGGCGTGACCCGCCGACGATACTGCGTGCTCCATGATTCGGTCCAAATCATTCACCGGCCATGGTGGGAGGCGCCCCCGCCAGCGTCCTGCGCCGGGGTCCGGACATATGACGGGGACCGCCATGCCCGGTGAGCTGGAGAATGTCGTGGTTTCCGGATATCGGACCGCATATGGAGCACTGTTTAGTCGTCTCGATGAGTTGAAGGTTGGGGATCCCCTCCCCGTCGAGGTGCGAGACCGTTACTACACGTATCGCGCCGCCGAATCTGAGGTGGTAGCCCCGACTCGGTTCGACGTCGCCTGTCCGGTGTCCGGGGAACTTGGTGAGGTGCCGGGCAAGGAGCTGATTACTGTAGGCTCTCCGCCCCTGACGGGGGATTTCCCGGAATGGACACGGTGTGGTCCCGGGTGGCAACGGTTTGGATTTCGCCGGTGCCCTTCATGGTGATTAGTATCCCCGGCGGTTGGCCAACGACGGTGTCGGCGGCCACGGGCCGAGCCGATGCCGGTGGAAAGTCGGGCATCGGATACCCTGCGAACTGGCGCACGTTACGCTCGGATAGCGCGGGGATAAACCAGACGCGTGATGCCGGCGGTGGTGGCGCCGTGGGCGGCCATCCTCGACCGGCTGCGGCGGCTTGCTCAAGGACGCAGCTCGCTCAAGGACATTGCGGGATCGGCTTCGGGGGAATTCGATGAATGGGCGGGATCGGATACGGCGTGGCTCGACGATCCGGCACGGCGGTGCGGGCCGCCCGTCGGGTGGCCACCGGTGGTTGCGCCACGAGGTCGGGGCGGGGACGGCTGTCCCCGGGAGCACGCGGACCGGCGATGTCGGTCCGCGTGCTCGCCCAAGTCATGGATGCGTTGCGGGTGGAGCGACGATGGTCCGGTCAGTGCTGTTCCGGTCAGTGTTGTTCCAGTCAATGCTGCCCCGGTCGATGCTGGTCCGGCCGCTCTCGGGGGTCGCCGCCCTGATGGGGGGTGCGCTCGGTCTGTTTCTGGGACTGCTCTGTCTCATCGGCGGATGGGGCGGGCCCGTGCCGTCGCCGGTCGCGTTGTCGTGCGTGGTGCTCGCGGCCGCGGCGTTGTCGATCGCGGTGGCGGTCCGGCCGGGTCCGAACGGTCTGGCCGATGCGAACGGTCTGGCCGGTCCAGCCGGTCCAGCCGGTCCGGACATCCGGTCGTGGGATCCCCGGGGAGGCGTTGGCCGTGCGTGGCCGTGGCGCGGCGTGGTGGACGAGCTGACCGGGCTGCCGGGCCGACGGTACTTCCTCGACGTCGCCAGCCGTTGTCTCGCGGGCGGTGAGCACCGGGCGCGCGGCGCAACGTCCGTGTCGGTGCTGCTCATCGATCTCGATCGGATGCGCGATGTCAACGGGGCGCTCGGGCATGAGTATGGGGACCGCCTGCTCGCCACGGTGGGTCGCCGGCTGCGCGGGGCGCTGCCCGGATCGGATCTGCTCGCCCGGGTGGACGGCAACGCGTTCGCTGTGCTGTTGCGCGGCGCTGACGTGGCCCGGGCCGAACAGGTCGCTCGGCGGTTGCGGGAGGTGCTGGAACTGCCCGTTCCGCTCGCGGGAACTCCGGTGCGGCCCGAGGCGAGCGTGGGGATCGCCCATGCCCCCGAGCACGGCCGTGGCGCGCTGGAGCTCTTTCGTCATGCAGAGGAGGCGATGTACCTGGCGAAGGGGGGCCGTCACGGGCAGACCGTCTACGCCCGCGATCATCCACCGATCAACCGGGCCCGCCTGCTGCTGCGGGCCGAGGTGCGTCATGCGCTGGACTCCGGCCAGATCGAACTGAGTTACCAGCCCAAGGCGGATCTGCGCAGTGGTCGGATCAGCGGTGTGGAAGCCCTCGTCCGCTGGCGTCATCCGGTCGACGGCGTGCGGCCGCCCGACGCCTTCCTGGCGGAGATCGAACGCGCCGGGTTGATGCCGAAGCTCACCGTGCAGGTCCTTGACCAGGCCCTGGCCGACTGCGCGCGCTGGCACGGCCGGGGTGCCCCGCTCGCGGTATCGGTGAACGTCCCCGCGTCGGTCATCGTCGACTGCGCCTTCGTCGGCGTGGTGCGGGCCGCGCTCGCCCGGCACCGGCTCCCGCCCTCGGCGCTCGTCATCGAGGTCACCGAGGACTCCCTCATCGTGGCGCGGGAGCTGGCACAGGGAACCCTGGCGGGGCTGCGCCGGTTCGGTGTGCGGGTCAGCCTGGACGACTACGGCACCGGGTTCTGTTCGCTGTCGTACCTGCGCGAACTGCCGGCCGACGAGGTGAAGCTGGACCGGACCTTCCTGCGTGACCTCGACCGCGATCCGGCCGCGGCCGAGATCGTGCGGTCCACGGTCTCCCTGGCGCATGCGCTGCGGTTACGGATTGTCGCCGAGGGGGTCGAAACGCAGCGTTCCTGGGCCTCTCTCGCCGCCTGGCAGTGTGACGAGGTCCAGGGATACTTCGTGTCACGTCCGATGGCCGGGGAACGAGTTGTCGGCTGGTTGCGGGAATGGGGCAGCCGGCTTGCCGTCCATCCCGGGACCGCGCCGCGCGCCGTGGCGGGACCGGTCGACACCTGCGCGGCACAGTCCCCGGTCTCCCCGATCGTGGCACCGGCGGTCGAGGCCGTCGTGGCCACGCGTCCGTCGGCGGCGGGACCGGCAGCCCGGCGGGCGGTCGGGCGCCGGGCTGCCGGCCGACCTTGCGGCCTCCTGATGGCGGTCGACGGCGTGGCGGTCGCACCGGGCCCGTGATGGCGGTCCGATTCGGGGGTCCGGGCGCCGCCGGCACCAGGACCGTGACGTCCCTGATCCCGGGGATCAGGGTTCGGGCCCATCCCCGCCGGCTGCGGCGTCCAGCCGTAGCGTGAGCGCGGCGACGGCGGCGATCTGCCCTGCGTCCTCGCCCGGGGCGCCGGCCACGATGCCCTCGCAGATGTCGCGGTACATGGCCGGGTAGCTGTCGAGCCGGTTGACTCGCCGCCGCAGGATGCGGGACCCGGCCTCCGCGGTGTACTGCGAACCGTCGACGATGGTGGCCGTCACACCGTTCGCGCGCAGCTGGGACTGTTCCCGCAGACCGTGCCGGCTGCCCCCGGCACTGGTCAGCACGAGCGAGAGGACCGCGTCGTTCTCCAGCTCGACGTACACCGTGAAGGTGTCCGTGCGGGAGCGGGCCACCGTGCTCCGGCGGACCGGCGCGAAGTCGTTGAGCCAGAGGAAGTGGTCGATCCAGTGGCAGCCGTTACTGACCAGCCGGGTGCGTGAGGACGGCCAGCGGTACCAGTGCCGGCGGGGAAGCGGTTCCTCGTACACCACGGCACTGTAGATCAGCGGCTCGTTGCCGTCGGCTAGGCGCAGGTCGGAGCGTAGCCAGGCGTTCATCGGGCTGTGGCGTCGCTGGAAGCAGGCGAACAGGCGCCCGCCGGCGTGAAGGAGTTTCACCAGCCGGTCGAGATCGTCCTCTGTGGTGACAACGGGCTTCTCGACGACGGCCACTGAGCCGAGCCGCAGCGCCTCCCGGGCCAGCGGCGCGTGCGTGTGGTGGTAGCCCGCGATGAGGACGACGTCGGCCTGCTCCCCGTCCCGGAGCAGCGCCGCGGTGTCCCAGGAACATCGGTCCGGTCGCCGGGCGCCCAGCTGGACGGGGTCGATCTCATGCACACCGACGAGGTCGAGGTGATCACGGACGTGCGGGACGATTTGTGTCTTGGCATAGTGTCCCAACCCGAACAGGACAGCGGTGGGTCGTCCGGACGTGGGCGGCGGGCCATGGCGCGGGGTACTCTCCGTGATCGGACTGATCCCGGCGAGTGGGCGATCCCCGGGTCGGGCCCCGGTCCACTCGGTTGCGAGCCAGGCGACGAGACGGTCGACGGCACCGGGATCCACCGGTGCTCCCGACATCGGAGACCAGCCGATGAGCGTGTCGTCCACGACCGGCAACGCGGTCGCCGGCCGGGCCCGGTAGACGATCGCGGATCGCGGTGGTGGCGGATCGGGGCTGACGAAGCCGAGTGGGTCGGCGGGAGCGGGAGCGCCGGTGGGGCCGGGCGGCCCGACCGGGCGGACGAGGTCCTGATGCAGGACGACGCGTTCCATGCACGCCGGGTGGCAGGGGGCGACGAAAGCGACGGTCGTTCCCGTCCGCGAAGCCGCCCCACCAGCGGGTGGGACGGCTTCGACCAGGGTGCCCAGGCCCACGCCGAAGTAACGCTGGTTGCGGTCGCGTTCCCGCAGCCGGCTGGCCGTTTTGCGGGCGACCGCGCGGATGCCGAACTCGCGGGTGTAGGCGGCGAGGGCCCGGCCGCTGCCCGCCCTGACGAAGAACTGACCGTCCACGGGAAACAGCGTCACCCAGGTGTCCGGGCGGATCCGGCAGTGGCCGGGCAGGGGGGTCTCGTCGAGGAAGCCGGCCAGCCACCGGTTCCCGATCAGGATGTTCATCCCGGTGCCGGGGTCCGGTCGACCGGGACATCCGCGAGGCCTGCCGGGCCTGCCGGGTCTACGAGGCCTGCCGGGCCTGCGGGGTCCGTAGGCGCGGCCGCCAGTGGCTCGTGACACGCCTCCGCCAGCAGGGCCATCGGCCGTGACAACGTCTCTTCGATCATCCGCGCGCAGTTCTCGAACGCCTCCCGACCGCCGTCGAGGGGGTCGGCCAGGTCGTCGAGGGCGGCCGGTAGCGCGCGGCCGGCGGCCCGGATCCGCCAGGCCGTGGCGGCGAGGTACTCCCCGGCCACCCGTGCCCCGCCCGGGGGGATGTCGGCGGGGCGGACTCCGGAGGTCAACCGTCCGAACTCGCGCAGGGTGAAGGTACGGCGCATGGCCCGCGGCACAAGGCCCACCACCGTCGAGCGGTGTGCGCGGGTCGCGCACAGCACCAGATCGCTGGCCTGGACCAGGTCCGCTGTCAGCAACCTTGCCCGGAAGCCGGACGGGTCGAGCCCTCGCGATGCCAGGATCGCCGCGGCCTGGGGATACATCGCCTCACCTGCCCGGGCGCATACTCCCGCGCTGCTCACCAGAAGATCCCCGGCGGGGCCGGGTGGATGCCATCCCTCGGACGAGGGCTCGTTACCCCCGGTCCCGCCGGATGCCGGCGCGCCGGCCGCGCCGAGGCCGATCCGGTCCAGCGCGGCGCTGAACCGGGCGGCGGCGAGATGCTCGGCCAGGGGCGAGCGGCAGACGTTGCCGGTACACACCATCAGTACCGCCCACGGTCGTTGCCGCACTGCCACTCCTTCCTCCGCCATCCCTTCCTCCTCTCTCCGCCGGGGCCGGCGGACTGCGGACCAGCTCAGCGTGACCGCTAGGGCTCGTTCCGGCGCCAGTAGACGCAGGTCCAGTCGACTTCGATGATCGGCTCGGTCACCCCGTGGGCGGCCCGGTAGTCCTCGACCGCCGCCCGGCAGCCGGGAACGGCTCCATAGTCGTCGACGATGCAGAAGCCGCCGTCGGAGAGCTTCGGGTAAAGCGCCATCAGCGCGTCGGTGGTGCTCTCGTACATGTCGCCGTCGAGGCGCAGGACCGCGAGGCGCTCGATGGGCGCGGTGGGCAGGGTGTCCCGGAACCAGCCGCGCAGGAAGCGGACCTGATCGTCGAGCAGGCCGTAGCGGCGGAAGTTGTCCCGCACCTGCTCGAGGGACACCGACAGCTCCGCGTACTCGTGGTGGCGGTCGCCGGTGTCGGCGGCGTAGCGCCCCGGATTGGGCGCGGGCAGGCCGGCGAACGAGTCGGCGACCCAGACCGTGCGGTCGGGGACGCCGTAGGCGGCGAGCACCCCGCGCATGAGGATGCACGCGCCGCCCCGCCAGACCCCGGTCTCGATGAGGTCGCCTGGGACGCCGTCGACGATGACTCGTTCGGTGCACTCCTGGAGGTTGCGCATCCGGTGGTCGCCGGTCATCGTGAGCGCCAGCCGCGGCCAGTCCCGGCCGTCGGTCCGGGCGCCCGGTGCGCTCCTCTTGACGATTTCCATTCCCTGGCTGCGGAAGGCTCGTACCAGCATCCTCTTCGCGCCGGTGCGCGGCTCCCACGCACCGTCGTCCCAACCATCCCAGAGAGAGCAGGTCAGCGTCGTGCGAAGCAGATCGAGATACCGCACCGAGGTATCGGAAAGGTCGTGACGGGCGACGGTCGGGTCGTGCGGGGCAAGGGTCGGCGTCGTGGTCATCATGGCTCCTGATGAGAGGGGTGAGCGCGGAAAGGGGATGGGGCCGGGGGCCGTCGGGCTCCGTTCGCTATTGGGTGAGGTGCCGTCCAGGGGGGCGCTGCTGGGTGAGGTGGCGTCCGGGGGGGCGCTGCTGGGCGAGGCGCCTGCCGCGCGGGCGAGCAGGCGGGTACTGGCCAGGTGCAGCAACACGGCCGAGGCGGTGTAGGTGATCCCCGACACCGCGGCCACGATCGGCAGGCGGCCGTCGTGCAGCGCCGCCGCGAGCCCGAGCACGGTCGACAGCGCGACCGGGACCTGGATGGCAAGCACCGTGCGGGCGGCACGGAACCCGAGCAGTACATGGGTGAGCAGGTAATCGACGGACTGCGGGATGGTCGCCAGCACGAGGACCTGGGCGGCCGGGGCGGCGGGGGCGAACCGCGTGCCGTAGACGATGCGGATGGCCGTCGGCGTGACGAGGGTGATCGCACCCGCCACTACGGCGGCGAGGGCGACGGTGGCGATGACCGCGCGGCGCACCACCCGGGCCCGCTGCCGGGGATCGACCAGGGTACGGAGCCGGCTGAACATCACCATGCCGGTTGCCTGGCAGACGGTCGTGCAGGCGCCGGCGAGGGCGACGGCGACGGCGTAGAAGGCCACCTGCTCGGCGGCCAGGAAGGTGGCGACGAGCAGCATGTCCAGCTTGTAGATGACCTGAGCCCCGACGACGGTGCCGTAGGCCCCCAGGGCGGACCGCATGAAACGGCGCCGGGGCAGCAGGCGTCCCGGCCGCGCGAGCGCGGGAAGGCCGCCGAGCACCGCCACGTGGTACCCGAGTGGGGGTAGCAGGGCCGTCACGCCGAGGGCCAGCATCCACGATCCTGGATCGCGGACTCCGCTGCCGGCGAGCGCGGCGAACGCGGCCAGTGTCGCCGCCGCCGGTAGCAGCCGGACGAGCTGGAACTCGCCGGTCATCCGACCGCGGCGCTGCGCGAGCCCGGCGGCGTTGGAGGCGGCCACGGCCGCGGCGGTGAAGCAGGTCGCGCCCAGCACGGCGACGGTGTCCCAGGCGGGTCCCCGCCCGGCTCCCGCGCCGCCCGAACGGCCCGGGCCCACAGTGATCAGCGCCGGCACCACGGTGAACAGCACCGCGGCGAGCAGCGCCGACGCGACGGTCTGGGTGAGCAGCGGGCCGAGCAGCGCGCGGTCCTCACCGTCATCGGTGACCAGCGTCTGGGAGACACCCAGGGCGAACACCATCGCGAGCATGCCCGCCCAGGTCTGCAGCGCGACGAACTCGCCGCGGGCCACTGGCCCCAGGGCGCGGGCGGCCAGGACGCCGGTCGCGGTCCCGACGACCAGCGTGCCCGCGTTGCCGGCGAGTACGGCGACGGTGGAGCGGGGAAGCCGGCTCGCGAGCGGCCCGGTCATGACGGCCCGGCGATTCGGCTGACGGCTCTGGTCATCCGCGCCGAGCGGTGTCGCGCACATGGGCAACGGCGCGCAGGAAGCCGTCCACTGACGCGGCGAGCTCGATGTCGCCGATCACCTTCTCCGACTCCTGGGCCATCCTGGCCAGGACGTCGGGGCGCGCGCGCAGCTCCCCGAGGATCCGTGCGAGCGCGTCCACATCGCCGACCGGGTGAACCCGGCCGTTGCGGCCGGGACGGACATCGTCGGTCGGGCCGGTGGAGCCCACCCGGTCGCTGACCACCACCGGCAGGCCGCAGAGCACCGCCTCCTTGACCGCCAGCGGGTGCGGGTCCCGCTCGGCGGGGTGCAGGTAGAGGTCGCTGGCCGCGTACAGGCGGGGGAGCCGTTCCTGGTCGGCGAATCCGACCATCCGCAACGCGCCGCCGAGCTCGGCGGCCACCGCGTCGAGAGCGGGGCGCAACACTCCGTCCCCAGCCATGATCACGATGATTTCCCGGTCGACCGGACCCCGGGGGGCGCGGGTGAGGACGCGCAGCGCGTCCGCGATGTCGAGGGGGCGCTTCCGAGAGATCATCTTTCCGGCGAACAGGGCGACAAGGGCGTCCGGGGCGATACCCAGCTCGGCGCGAATCGCCGTTCGATGCTTCTCCCGATGAGCCAGTACGGCCCGCAGCACCGTCTCATCGGTGGGATACGGCGTGCGGAACATGCGGGTGGCGGGGACTCCATAGTGGGCCAGGTACGCCTCGTTGTTGTCGCCGATCGTGAGGAATGCACTCACTGAACGCATCAGGTGGGGCAGCGTGAGCCGTTTGACGGCGCGGACGGCGGGGGTTCGCTGGCCGAGGAGTTCGCTGTCACTGATCATGAGGGCGGGTACGCCCCGTCGCCGGCACCAGGCGAGCGCCGCGAGGGAATGGGCGTACCGGTATCCGTAGACGAGCACGCAGGCGGGGCGCAGCCGGTCCAGGGCCGCCCAGGTCCGGGTAACCATCTGCCGGCTGGCGTCGGGCTGCCGCCAGCCCGGGCGCAGCGGCAGGTCCGCGATGAACTCGTGGTGATAACCGGTGACGATGTCCGATTTCCACTGCACGTCGAGGCCGAAATCCGCGTCGAAGTAGCGTTCCAGACCCGATCGGGACAGGAAGAGCACCCGAAGATCCACCTCGTGTTCGGTCAACGCCCGGTACAGCGGCGCGAAATGCTGAATCGCGTGCGATACGACGACTGCCACCGTCGTCGACCTGTGGACGGAGGTCATGAGCCGGCTGTTCCTCCTCGCAATGACCGCTGATCGGACCGGGTGGGCCGTGCGCCAGTACGAATCGATCCGACTCTGTCACTCAAAGTATTAATCGAGCAACTGTCTGTAGATGCGTGTCGCGTGTCGCGTGTCGTAGGCCGCGGATCGCGGGTGCCGGGGTGCCGAGAACCGGTGGGGCCCGGGTGGCGGTGGGTGGCGGTTGCGGCGTCATCGGGTGGAGACACGCGGGTTCCCCGCCGTGGTAGCCCTCCTTCTATCACTGTCAGTGATAGAAGGAGGGCTGTCTGAGGGGCGCGCAGTGTCGTTGTCGACCGATAGCGGAACGTGACGCCCATGGCCCGGCTTTCCTTACTCACGGGTGGTGGTTGGAGTGACCAGGCGGGTCGTCGTCGCCGGCGGGGCCGGCTTCCTTGGAAGCCATCTCTGTGACCGCCTGCTGGCTCGGGGCGCCGAGGTGATCTGCGTCGACAACTTCCTCACCGGCCGGCCGGACAACATCGACCATCTTCGGAGGCATGGCGGGTTCCGCTTGCTGCGGCGGGACGTGACCGAGCCGATCGACGTCACTGGTCCGGTCGACGCCGTGCTGAACTTCGCCTCCCCCGCGTCCCCGGTGGACTATCGGGCCCTGCCCTTGGAGACCCTGTTGGTCGGTGCGTCGGGTACCGCGAACCTGCTGGATCTGGCATATCGCAAGAACGCCCGGTTCCTCTTGGCCTCCACCTCGGAGGTCTATGGCGACCCCCGGGTCCACCCCCAGCCGGAGGAGTACTGGGGCCACGTCAATCCGATCGGTCCGAGGAGCATGTACGACGAGGCCAAGCGCTTCGCTGAGGCGTTGACCGCCGCCCACCGCGCCACCCACGGCACGTCCACCGGGATCATCCGGATCTTCAACACCTATGGGCCGAGGATGCGCGCCGACGACGGGCGCGCCATCCCGACCTTCATTGCGCAGGCCCTGCGTGGCCAGGCCGTCACCGTTGCGGGCGAGGGTCGCCAGACTCGGTCGCTGTGCTACGTCGACGATCTGGTGGAGGGGGTCGTGCGCATGCTGGACAGCGACCTTCCTGGTCCGGTGAATCTCGGCAGCCCCCAGGAGATGACGATCATTGATGCGGCGCGGCTCGTCGTGGAGGTGTGCGGGGCTGACGTCCCGATCACCTTCGTTCCGCGGCCGCAGGACGATCCCACCGTGCGCTGCCCCGACATCACGCTGGCGCGGGAGGCGCTCGGGTGGCGACCCCTGGTGGACGTACGGGACGGGCTTGCCCGCACCGTGGCCTGGTTCCACGGACGTGTCGAGCGGCCGCGGTCCCCGTGGGTGGTGCCCTGTCAGGAGCCACCGGCGGGCTCGGACGTGCTTGGCGGTGACCGCGACGGGTTCACCGTGCGGAGTGGCGGACCGGGGGGTGGCGGACCGGGGCTGGCGGTCAAGGTGGGCGAGGGCGACGCGGCGGATTCGTGACCTCAATCCATTGCTCTTTGTAAGAGGTCGGCTACTTTAAGCATGTGACCCGGGATGGCTCTGGAAACCTCGCGACGATCCCCGGGCGTCGTGCCGGTCCGCTGCGCTGGCGGCTGGCGGGACGTCTGGCCGCGGTCCTTCCCGACCTGCGCGGTCGTGGCTGGCTGACCCGATGGGTACAGGGCTCTGCGAACGCCTACAGCGGTCCCCGCTATCGGCCACCGGCGCTCGCGCCGGTGTTCGACGCGGTTCTGCGCCCCGGTGACTGTTGCTATGACGTCGCTGCTGGCCTCGGGCTCTACACCCTGTGGGCGGCCGGGGTGGTGGGAGCGGCCGGCGAGGTGCATGCCTTCGAGGAAGCACCGCGCACCGGGGCGACGCTCGCGGCCCTGGTCGAGCGCAACCGGCTCTCGGGTGTCCACCTGTCTACCGCCGCGGTGGGCGCCGTGCCCATCCCGGGCGCGACGACCATCACCCTCGATGCCTACGCCGCGCGGCACCGACCGCCTGACCTGGTCAGGATCGGTGGTGAGGCCGAGGGCCTCGACGTGCTGCGCGGCGCCGGTGAGCTCCTACGGGCGCATCGGCCGGCTCTCCTGCTGGCGATGCCGCCCCGCCTCGCCCGCCGCGGCGGAGACCGTCCCGGCGAGAACGGCCACCGCGGCGAACGGGATCGGCGGGCTGCCGGGGACCATCCCGGTGAGCTGGTCTCGCTGCTGGCCGCCGCCGGCTACCGGATCCTCAATCTGAGCCGGCGCGGGCTGACCGGGCAGGGCGTCTTCTCGCCGAACGTGCTCGCGCTCCACGACGGCTGGGAGCGTTTCGAACAGGTCGCCGTCACCCTGCGGCGCACGCCGCTGCCCCGCGACCAGACGGCGTGAGGTTCGGGCATGCCTGATCTTCTCTGCTGGCGGGCTCTCTGCTGGCGGACGTCCCGGGCCGCCTGCCCGCTCGCGGGATGTCCGCGGCGCCACTCGGGCACGCCTACCGGCGACGCCTCGCCGATCCCCTCGGGTGCGCCGTGGTGATAGCCCCGGCCGTGCCGGGTGGGAGGGTTGCCTACGCCGCCCGCCGCCCGCCGCTGCTGTGGCTGATGATCGTGATGGTCAGCGTGGCGCCGTGGTTCGTCGAGGCGTTCCGGATGCCGTCCGAGTCCGACCGGGTGGTCCTGCGCTCGGTGGCGTTCACGTTCGAATGCCTCGCTGTGCTGCTCCTGGTCGGTGCGCGAGCGGGACGTGGTTACGGGCTGGGCTTGTTCCGTCTCGGCCCCTGGTACCTGCTGTGGACCGGGATGTCGTTCGGACTGGTGTCACTGGTCTGGCGCACCCCCCAGCTGGACACCCCGCAGATCCATCTCGACGGCGTGCTGCGGGCACTCGCATTGGCGAGCCTCGCCCTGCCGCTGTGGACCTGCGGATACCTGCTCGGCCCGGGCCGGATGGTGACGCGCGCGGCCACCCGGTTTGCCGCCGCGGCGGCGCCCGGGACCGGTACCCGGCTGCGCGGCCGGAACGTGCCGTGGATCCTGTGCGGGATCTCGGTGGCGGCCAGGGTCCTGCAGATCCTCCTGGGCCAGTATGCCTACCTGGGCGACGCGTCCCAGAAGGTCTCCGAGGCGAGTGCCTACGCCCAGCCGCTCACCCTGCTCGGCGGCCTCGGGATGTCCGCCCTCCTCATCGCCGCCGTCGATCTGGCCCGGGGCGGGGGGCGTCGGCGGGCCTTCGTCGCCCTGCTGTCCATCGAGATCCTCTTCGCCGTCGCCAGCGGGATGAAGGGGGTGTTCGCGACCAGCGTGTGGGGGGTGCTAATCGCGTTCTCCGTCGCCAGCGGCCGGCTTCCAATGCGGTGGATCGCCGCGGCCGCCGCCGTCTTCGTCCTCGTGCTGATTCCCTACAACGCCTCCTATCGGGCCCAGGTACGCAGCCAGAGCCACACCCTGGACGCCCAGTCGGCGGTGTCCATGGCGCCGACCGTGCTGGGCCAGACGCTGTCCGGGGACGCCCCCGCGGGGGAAGGCCCCGCGGAGTCACCGCTGGAGTACCTGACCTCGCGGATGCGGGGCATCGACAGTCTGGCCATCGTCGTCCAGCTGTCTCCCGACATCGTTCCCTACCGGGACATCAACGAGCTGTTCCTGGCTCCCGTCCTGACCGCCGTGCCCCGGGCGGTCTGGCCCGACAAACCGATCAGGGCCACCGGCTACGAGTTCAAACAGCAGTACCTCTCGGGGAACGCCCGGATCTACTCCGCGGCCGCCGTCTCCCCCCAGACCGACCTCTATCTGCACGGGGGCCTGCTTCCCCTGCTGGTCGGCATGGCACTGCTGGGCGCCGGTTTCCGGCTGATCGACGAGGCGTGGGACCCGGCGAAGGATCTGCGCTACATCGTGATCTTCGTTCCGCTCTTCCTCCAACTGGTCAACTCCGAGAGCAGCGTGGGGGACCTCCTCGCGGCGTTGCCCATCCAGCTGGCCGTGCTGTTCCTGACGGCACGTTTCGCCTACGGCGGTGCCCGGCCCGTAACGAAGGGAAAAGATCCTACTCATGGACGCCAGTGATGTTCTTTACCGAACCAAGATCTCGATCGCCGGTGTCCTGACGTCCCCGGCGGTGGGGACAGTCATCGCGGCGGCCACCCGCAACCGGGTCCCCAACCACGGGCTGCGTTTCGACGTGGCTGACCGCGACTTCACCCCGCAGGCGCGGGCGGCGCTGTTCTGGCGGCTGTACGAAGGGGCCGAGATTCGGATGATCCGCCGTCATCTCACGACCTCGGGCACCGTCGTGGAACTCGGTGCGAGTCTGGGCATCACCAGCGCGCATATCGCCTCGCGGCTGGCCCCCGGCTCGCGGCTGGTGTGCGTGGAGGCAAACCCTCACCTCATCGAGGGCCTCACGCGACGCCTGGCCGCGTACGCCGGGCACATCACCCTGGACGTGGAGAACAGGGCGATCACGCAGGCCGTGGGCCCGGTGGCGTTCGCCCTCGTCGGGAACAACCTCGGTTCCCGGTTGTGGGACGACGCGTCGCGGCGGACCGTCACCATTCCGGCGGCCACGCTTCGGGACCTGCTGGTACGCAGGAGGATCGCGGAATTCGACCTCGTCAGCGACATCGAGGGTGCGGAGGCGTCGTTTCTGTTGGGGGATCCGGGCGCGCTGGACCGGTGCCGTCGAGCGGTGTTCGAGATGCACGACACGACCTTCGAGGGACGGCCCGTCACCGCGGCGGACCTGCTCGACGCCGCGCGTGGACTGGGCTTCCAGGTGGTCGACCGCCACGGGGTGGTGGTCACGCTCAGCCGGGACGGGTGAGCTCCCCCGTGCCGGCCGCCTTCTCCCGCCGGTCGGTTCCCCCCGCGGGGTCCGGTGGACCGATCGGCCGGTCCCGGGCCGGGCGAGGACGCGGGACGGAGCGGGCCTCGCGCGTCCACGTACTCCACCGGGACGCCCGGGGTTCCCCGGGCAGGGTCTGGTCGATGTCGGGGATGCGGGCGAGACCGTCCACGACGCCGCGCAGGCCGCAGTGGACGCGGACGATTCCGCGCCGGCGCACCAGCTCGGACACGGCGACCCGGGGCAGCACCGCCAGGAGCAGCCAGGCGGTCACCAGCGCCACCTGCCGCGGGCGGCCGTGGAGGCGGGCGAACCACAGCCGGTTGCGCACCGTGTAGTAGGTGTAGCCGTTGCTGGGTACCGTCCCACCACCGGTGTGCCAGGCCTGGGCCGGACTGACGAGGACACGCCACCCGGCCGCCTGAGCGCGGTGGCAGAGATCCACGTCCTCGTAGTACAGGAAGTACCGAACGGCCATCGGCACCTGCCGATGACACTCGGCCTTGATAAAGGTGATCGCGCCGGTGACCCACGGCACGTCATCGGCGTGGTCCGTGGGGGTCCGGCGGGCGCGCGGCACGGTGAAGACGCGGGTGAGTCCGGCGAAGCCCGGATGCAGACCGTCGGCGTTGACCAGAGTGGGTCCGACGATGCCCACGTCCGGGCGGGACAGCAGTTCCAGACAGGCGTCGACGGTGGCCGGCACGAGCTGGACGTCATTGTTGAGCAGGAGATAGCAGTCGGTGGCCGGATAGGCGTCACACGCGTGCCGGAAGCCGCCGCCGAAACCGAGGTTGCCGGGGGGGACGAGCCAGGCCGTCTCCTCCCCGAGGCCGTCGGGCCGTCCTCGCAGATCGTTCGCCACCACGACGACCTCGCTGATCCGAGGTATCGCCGCCAGTTGCGCGGCCAGATCCATCGTCGGCGCGGTCGGCCCCCAGTGGACGATGACCGCCGTGGTCCTCATGCGCGCACCAGGGGCTCGGGAACCTGCCCGGACGCGGGTCGCGCGGTGGCGGGCGGGACGTCCGGCACGGCCAACGTGGACCAGGGTGCCGCCGTCAGGAATCGCCGAGCCGGCGGCGGAACCTCCGCGTCGACGATGCGGTACCCGTGCCCGCGCAGCAGGTCGCCGACGGCCTCGGCGTTGCGTCCGGTGACCTCGCAGATCACGGTCGGGCGGATGTCGCCCAGAAGCCGGCGCCCACCGCTGAGGACCGCGTGCTCGGCCCCCTCCACGTCGATTTTCACGACGTCCGGTGCCGGGAAATGGGAGAGCAGGCCGTCCAGGGTAAAGGTCGGCACGAGCTGCGCCGCGCGGGTGCCGCCGGTCTGGCTGCTGCCGAATCCGTCCAGATGGCTGGTCGCGCGGTTGCGACTCGCGATGTGGAACGTGCTGATCCCCGGGGCCGCGCCGACCGCGGCGGGCAGGATCTTCACCGTGGCACGGCCATCGGTGGCCGATGATCCGCCGCGGCGTGGTGACCGTGTCTGCGACCGGCGCAACATCCCGACCAGCCAGGTGTCGGGCTCGACCGCGACGACCGTGCCGGACGACGTCGCGGCGGACGCGGCGGCGAAGGCGAACAGTCCCACGTTCGCGCCGATGTCCCAGACCACGTGGCCGGGGCGCACGACCTCGCCGACCAGGTCGGTCAGGACCGGATCGACGGCGGCGAGACTGGGGCGCAGATACTTCAGACCCGCCTCGGAAGAGACGTAGATGCGCGTCGCCTGGAAGGGCGGCGGCAGGCGGCGGGCCACCACCAGATGGTGGGTGAGCCGTTCCGCGAAAGGGCGTAGGGCGGACAGGGTCGGCACGGTGTTCTCCTGTCGGGCAGTTTGTTCGGTTTCGTGGTGATGCGGTGTGACCGGGGTGGGTCAGGTCCGGGTGTGCGTCAGAGGCGGGCGGGCGACGATTCCGTGTCGCCGGAGCGCAGGTTGCCGGAGCGGACCTCGTGGACGACCGTGGTGCGTACCGCGACAGGCAGCTCGGTATCGATCACGTACGCGGCGGTGTACGCCGGCACCGTACGGCTCCATCCGACCGCCCGGCGGGTGGAGCGCACCACCCACCGCCCCGGTCCGCCGGCCCGCAGGACCAGCCGTCCCTGGGACGTGCTCACCGTGAGCGCCTCCGTGGCCCCGCTCCGGGTGGCCCCGCTCCGGGTGGCCGCGTTCCGGCTGGTCCCGCTCGAAGTGGTCCCGCTCGAAGCGGTACTGGTTTGCCTGGTATCGACCGCCGCGGCGGTGACGGACACCCCGGGGGCGAAGTGGAACAGCACCTCGACGTGGTGGCGGCCCTCCCCGGTGATCCGATCGTCGACGGACAACCCGCTCGGGTCGAGTCGCCACGTCCGCCAGTGCACGGGTCGCCCCGGAAGGTGGCGGTAGCCATCATGGCCGGCGGCCAACGTCGCCACGTTCTCGTGGTGGCGCATCGTGACAAGAGTGGGACGGGCCCGGCGGCCCGCCCGGAACGCGCCCCAGACCTCGGTCGAGTCGGCGTGATCGACGATGACGGTCGAGTGGGCGGCGGTACCACGTTCGGCGTCCCGGTCCGGTCCGGGGGCGTAGGTCGAGGTCCCGGTATCCACCAGGAGCGGCCGGCCGTCGTGCCAGAGCAGAAACGCGAGGGTGTCGGCGTGGGCGTGGGCCGGAAGGTCCTCGGGACAGGGCAGGCCCACGTCGGCGAGCAGATGCCACGGTCCCGCCGTCAGCACGGCGAGACCGCTGTCGACCAGCAGAAGGCCGCCGGTCTGGTCAGATGCGGGCGTCCGCGGACGGTGCGCGGTCCCCACGGTCGGCTGCGGCGTCGAGGTCGGCATCTCGGCCGGGCGCGGTGCCGGGATTGGGATCGGACCCGGACTCGGACCCTGGACGGAGATCGGCGTCGATCTCACCGGAGCCGGGAGAAGCAGCCGCAGGGCCTCGGCGGGCACCGCGAATCCGTCGTTGAGCGTGGGAACCATACCGTCCGGTCCGAGCACGGCCGTCAGCCAGGCCCGCATCCTGCCGGCCGCGTCGAGCAGTGCGCCGGGCACCGCGTGGCCCGCCGCGGTGAGCAGCCCGGCGACGTCGTCGAGGTCGGCCAGCACCTGACAGTGATAGGTAGGGGAGCGTTCGTAGTGTCCACCGTCGCTGAGGACCTGCCGATCGAGCTCGCGCAGCAGCGCGTCGACCCATCGTCGGCGGCCGCGGGCGTCGTCATCGGCGACCGCCAGCCCGATCAGTGCCTTGTAGTTCTTCAGCAGGTGGTTCCCGCCGACGTCGGTCTCCAGATGAGTGCGCAGGAAGGACCGGCAGACGCCGAGGTCGGCGAGGACCGCCATCTCGGCGGGCGTTCCCCGCGCGAGCCGGGGCCACAAGGCACACAGCGTCCAGGCCCGGAGCGACACGACATAGGGCGACCAGGCAACCGGATCGCCTAGGGCCACCGAGGTCCGCCAGGCCAGATACAGCCGGGCGAACATCGCCGGCCCCTGAACAGCCTCGGTGGTGAATGCCCATGCCCAGTCCCAGTAGTGCAGATGGTAGCGCCACAGCAGCGGAGCGTCGGCCTGCCTCCAGTCCCATCGGGCTGGGGCCGCGGCGGCGCCGGCCCCCGTGGGGGTGGCGGTCGTGGGGGTGGGGGGCGTGGGGGTGCCGGTCGCGGGGGTGCTGGAGTCCGGGGGACATAGATCGCGGGAGTGGCCGAGCAGGGTGAGGCGGCCCGCGACGATCTCGTCGAACATCGGCCGAGCCGGCGGGCATCTGCCGTCGAATGGCAGGAACCCGATCGGCCAGGATTCCGCTGGCGGCCTGCCGCGCAGCAGCATCTCGCCCAGGCCCGGGTGGCGGCTCAGGATGGCCCGTTGCCCGCGCAGCCGGACACGGGCGCCGAGCTGGACCGGTCGCAGCCCCGCGGTGGTGCGCAGGTAGCGACCGAGCGGAACCGACGCGGTCACCGGTGAACAGACCGGGTCAGTGCGCCGATCGTGAGCTCGTACCAGGCGTAGTAGAGACAGAACAGCAGCCCTTGCCGCCCGTCCCGCCATCCGCTCCGCAGCAGGTACATGTAGCAGAAGAGGACCGCCGGCTTGGCCGGAACCAGCGGGAAGATCACGTCCCTCGCGATGGTCCGCGTGAGCGGTCGGGTTGACCCGGTGGGCCGGCGCACCTCCTCGCGGACCCGCGCCAACCGCTCCCGGGCAGCGGGCTGCGTCACGCGGCGCGCCGCCTCCAGCTCGGCGTAGCGCACGTGCTTGCGCAGCCAGGCGGCGAGTCCTTTGTGGTCCTCGTCGATCAGGTCGGCGGACAGCCGTCCGACCTCACCGGTGACCACGGCCCGTTCGCTGTAGGTGACGGCGTCGTCGAAGTACGCCACCCGCCGATCGAGCAGCCGCGCCTGCCAGCTGTTCGCATACCACCCGCAGTGCGCGATCCAGCGGCCTTCGAACACCAACCGGCGTCGTTGGCTGTAGGCCGCGCAGTCCGCCGTCCCCAGCCGGGCGGCGATCTCGGCGGCGAGCGCGGTGGATACCCATTCGTCGCTGTCGAGGAAGTACACCCAGTCGTGGGCGATCCCCGGGTGGGTCATCGCCCACTGCCGCTGGCCGGCGAACCCACGCCAAGGCTCGTGCCAGACAGTTGCACCGATGGCGCGGGCCAGATCCGCGGTGCCGTCGGTGGAACCCGAGTCCACGACGACGACCTGTCGACACCAACCGACGGACCTGATCGCCCGGACGATGTTCGGTGCCTCGTTGTGGGCGAGGATGATTGCGGTGAGGGGAACCGATCCCGGCGCCGGCTGTGGCTGTGCCGATCCGGCGGGGGAGGGACCGGCGGCACCGGCTGGGCCGGTGGTACCGGCGGTGTCATAGGGGGTCGGCCAGTTCGCTCGGCGTGGGGTTCGCGTCGCTGCCGGTTCTGGTGCTGCCGGTTCTGGCGTTACCGGTTCTGGTGCTGCCGTTGGTGCCGCTGGTGCCGCGGGGAACGATGGGCCCTGGCGCGGCGGGATTCGGTGGGTCTGCGTCGTCATGGTGAGCTCTCTCCTGCATCGAGCAACCAGTCGAAGTAACGCGTCGGATCGAAGGGATTTCCCGTCTCGGGCCGTGGCGTGAACGTGAGCGCCGTGCGCAGCGCCACGGCGAGGTCATCCGCCGACTCCCGGGAGTACGGCACCAGAACCGGGCCGGCCACCTCGCGGTTGTGCGAGGTGTCGCGGGCGATGACGGGTATCCCGGCGAGCCGTGCCTCGGCGAGCGGGTAGCCGAAGGACTCCATCGTCGTCGGCTGCAGCAACGCGCCGGCATCGCGTTGGTGGGCCCGCAGCTCGGCCAGCGTCAGCCGGCCCACGAACCGCAGCGTCCGACAGTGGGACAAGCCATGTTCGTGGGCCTCGCGATCGGTCGCGGTGACCATGATCGCGAGGTGGGCTCCGATCTCCTCCTGAAGCCGGGTCGCGGCGGCATCGACCATGCGGAGCAGGCGCCCCATCGGTTTGAACGGCGCGAACAACACGGGACACAGAAACCGGCCCGGCGTACGGGCCCGGGGAGGGGTCGAATCGGGGGACAGCGGATGGGGCCGGACCACCAGCCTGGCGGACAGG
>NZ_CDWRCL010000002.1:1213-5070 GCF_977927575.1 Frankia sp. CcCS3 | reverse complement strand
CTCGGAAGCATGGTGAGAACCCGGTCCGCCATTGTGGTCGTCGGTACGACGACCACGTCCGCACGACGGGCGAACAGCCGCACGAGACGTGCTGTCCGGGCCACGCCGTCGGGCAGGCCGCCGGGTAGCCGTCGGGCCTCCTCCGCCGGCAGGAAGTGCAGCACGTTGCGCAGCAGGACCCATCGTTCGCCGCGGGTCGCGAGGAAGCCGACGTTGTTGAGGGCGATCGCGCGCGCGTACCGCCCAGGCCGCTCCCGGCGGGCGAGCCAGCCCGGTTCGATCCGGTGATCTCGGCCGACCAGGTGGACCTGCAGGCCCGGCCGAAGGCTCAGGTAACCGTCCAGTTCGGTCAGGAACCGCAACGCCCCGCCCATCCGAGCACCGGCACAGTCGACCAGGGTCGGGCGGGTGCTGGACATCGGCCTCACGCCGAGACACCCCGCGGTGCGGGGTCGTCGACGAAACCGGGCTCGGATGACGGGCGGCTGCCGGGTACCGGCACCGGGCGACCGTCGGGCTCGGCGGGCCTGCGGATGGCCCGGGTCGTCGATCGGGTCCGGCGGGCGTAGAGGTAGCCCGACGCCGCGTCGCCCAGATGGGCAGTCGGCACCAGGTCGTTACCGAGCAGAGTGACCTCGAAGCCGTGCCGGACCAGCAGGTCGTCGAGCGTACGGGGATCGCCGAACCCGGTGTGCACCTCCATCACGATCCGACCAACCGCGTCCAGCCATCCGGGCTCGTCGAACAGGGCGAACTCGGAGCCTTCGATGTCCAGCTTGACGAGGTCGACCTGGTCGACCCCGCCGGCCTCGAACACCTCTGCCATGGTGAGGACGTCGACGTCTCCGTCCCAGTGCGTCGCGTTCCGGCGGGCCCGCGGATCGGCGAACACGCCGGCGGTCGGACCGACCATGGCGTGGAGCAGTTGGATGTGGTTCGACACACCGTTGCCGGCGGCATGGTTGACGAAGGCGGGGGCGAACCCGCGCTGCGCCTCGACGGCAATCACATCGGCGCCCGCTCGCGCCGCGAGCACCGAGAACAGGCCCTGGTTCGCGCCGAGGTCGACGACGACCTCGCCGGCCGCCGGCGCGTACCCGGGGAGGGCGTGGTAGACGCCGCGGCAGTACATCTCGCGCGCGCCGCCGAACGCGGTGCCGGGCAACATGACCGTCACCCCGGGCAGCGGTCGGTAGGTGTGGCCGCCGGCGGCCATTGCCCGGTCAGCGGCATTCAGGTTGCCCGCCCGGCGGATGGTCGGAGCATGCCGGGCCACGGCGGCACCAAAGCGCAGCGCCGTCGGGGGACCAGCCACCCTGGCGATCCGTTGGAGGTCCTGGAACAGTTGGGTGGCCTGGTCGATCCGGAACATCCGGGTCTCCGTTCGGTCGGGAGAGCGGCTGGGGGTCACCCGATCGGGTGATGAGGCGGCCTGCGCCGCGATGCCGGCCGCGAATGGCCGCGGACGATGGTCCAGGTCGCGGCGGGCCGCGTCGATCGAGAACGCCTTGTCCTCGGTGAGCCGGGCGATCTGTTCGGCCTTCAACCTTGGCGAGGACACCCGCCGTTCGTAGGCGCGGGTCACGGCGATGACGGGGCGGACCGGCACGGGCACGCAGATCACCCGTCGGCCGACGGTGGCGCCGGCCGTGGTCACGACCTGCCGGAACGTCAATGCCTCCGGCCCGGCGACGTCATAGGCGCGTCCGATCGCCGCCGCGGTCGTCGCTGCGCGCAGCACGGTGCGGGCCAGGTCCTCGACGTGCACCGGCTGCTGCAGATGATGCCCCCCGCCGGGGACCGGCAGCACCGGAACGCGCCGGAGCAGCGCCAGCAGCCGGGCCATGTTCCGGTCGTCGGGACCCCCGTAGATCATCGTCGGCCGGATGATCGTCCAGTCCAGCCCGCTCGCCGCGATGGTCCCCTCGGCCGCTACCCGGATCCGCTTCGAGGGTGGATCGAGCGTAGTGAAGATCCCGGTGGTGGAAAGGAAGACGGCCCGGTGAATGCCGGCCGCACGGGCGGCGGTCACGATCGTTTCCGCATGGCCGAACCCGAGTGAGGCGATGTTGACCAGCGCCTCGCAGTTCGCCTCGCGGAATGCCGGGAGCAGCGTCGCCGGATCGTCGAGGTCACCGCGCACAGTCCCCGCGCCGCGTCGGCGCAGCTTTGTCGCCGCCGCGTCGCTGCGCGCCAGCCCGACGACCCGGTGTCCGTCCGCGAGCGCCCGGTCGACCACCCGGCTTCCGAGGAAACCGGTGCCACCGGTGACGAGGAACCTCATGCGACCACGTCCGGTGCAGGTGCAGGTACCTGCACCGGTACCGGTGGGGAAAGGGTCGTCGGTGGGGGCGGCGCCGGGAACGGTGCGTTGCCGAACAGTAGCGTCTGGTACCGGCGGGCCAGGTCGTCGCGATCGTAGTGGGCCTCGACGTGGGCCCGCCCGCTGCGGGCCATCCGCGCCCGGCGGTCCGGGTCCGCCGCCAGGGCCAGGATCGCCTCCGCCAGCGCGGCCGGGTCCTCGGGGGGCACGACCATCTGCCCGGCGGCAAGGAGGATCCGGGCTGCCTCGCCGCGGACCGCCCCGATCACCGGGCGGCCCGCGGCGAGGAACTCGAACATCTTCGACGGGATGAACGTGTCGAACATCGGCACGTCCCGCAGCGGGACGACGCAGATGTCGGCGGCCGCGACGACGGCGGGCACCTCCTCGCGGGCAACCCCGTCGCGCAGCACCGTGTTGGCCAGTCCCAGGCGCTCGACGTGCCCGACGAGCCTGCGTTTCTCGGCCCCCTCACCGACGAAGGCGAACCGGATCGGCCGGCCGGTCACCCGGGCGGCCGCGCCGGCGATCGAGGTCAGCCCGTGCGAGATGCCGTGGGCGCCGAGGTAGAGCACGAGGGTGTCGCCGTCGGTGGCGCTCAGCCGGGCCCGGATGTCGGCCGAGGCCACGGTCGTCGGGTGGAACCGGCGGAGGTCCACGCCGTTGGGAATCACGTGCACCTTGTGCGGCGCGATGCCTCGCCGCACGATGTCTTCCCGGAACCCCTCCGTCACCGTGACAACGGCGTCGGCGGCCCGGTAGGCGGCGAGTTCGAGGCGTTCGAGAATGCCGAGGACCCGCCGGTCGGTGAGGACGCCGAGGTGCTCGAAGATGGCCGGCCACAGGTCGCGGACCTCCACGACCAGCCGGGCGCCTCGCAGCCTGGCGAGCAGCCAGGCCGAGCCGAGGGGAAAGAAGGTCGGCGAGGACACCACCACCACGTCGGCCGGGCCGGCGGGCCGGCCGCCGAGCAGGACGCTGGTGACCATGAACGACAGATGGCCGAGGGTCTTGCGGGTGATCCCCTCGTTGGGAGTGGCATAGAGCCAGGTGCGCACGACGCGGTACCCGTCGACCCGCTCGGTCCGCAGCCAGGCGCCGCGATAGGCGGCAGGGATCTTGCCCGCCGGGTGGTTCGGCATGCCGGTGAGTACGGTGACGTCGAGCCCGTTCGTCGCCCACGCGCGTGCCGTCTCCGACAACCGGGACTGGGGAGCTCCGGTCTCCGGGGGGAAGTAGTGCGTCACCAGCAGGACGCGCGACCGGGCAGGAGAGGGGACCACCGACCTCGACCTCCAGTCGCCCTTGACATCCTTCACCATGAGTAATGCATTGTATGCTGTGAGTGACTAAACGTGGGCGATGTCGTACCGCGTGTGTCGCGCTTCGTATCGACCTCGTTGTCATCCGTCGTCGTCGGCCGCCTGGCGGTCGCGGGGGGGGGGGGGGGGTACGAGCCGATCAGTGGCTTCGACCGGCATCCCCCAGTGGCCGGGTCCCGTCGGTCCGGTCTGTCCTTTCCGGGTTCCCCACC
>NZ_CDWRCL010000002.1:0-1007 GCF_977927575.1 Frankia sp. CcCS3 | reverse complement strand
GAGGGGGGGGGGGGGGGGGGGGGGGGGGGGTACGAGCCGATCAGTGGCTTCGACCGGCATCCCCCAGTGGCCGGGTCCCGTCGGTCCGGTCTGTCCTGTCCGGGTTCGCCAGCCGGCGTTGCGACGGGATCGCCGCGCCGGAGGACGGGGCCGCCGCGACGCAGTCCCGTCTCGCCGCGACGCGCTGTGGAGCGTTCAGGTACCCGAGGAGCACCAGCCCGGCTGCCGTGTCGGCGAGCAGGCGAACGGGCAGTGGTCCGTCCGCGGCGAATCCCAAGGCGGCGAGGACCGCCGTCAGGACGCCAACCAGCCCGGTCACCCGGGTGTGTGACCACCCGGCGGTGGTGAGTCGTTGGTAGGCATGGGTGCGGTGGGGCAGGTACCACTGTTCCTTCGCCCGCACCCGGCGTAGCAGGGTCCAGGCGGTGTCGGCCAGATACAGCGCCGTCGGCGCCACGGCGGTCTCCACCGGTATTCCCGCCAGGACCGCTTGCACCGCCAGGACCGCGATCGCGGCTCCCAGCGAATAGCTGCCCACGTCCCCGAGGAAGATGCGGGCCCGCGGAAAGTTGAACGGGCCGAAACCGAGCGCCGCGGCCGCCGTGAGAGCACCGCCGATCGTGATCGCGTCCACGTGGTGGACGGCTCCGAGCACCGTGAACGCCGCCCCGGCCAGGACCGCCGTCGTCACCGAGATGCCGTTGATGCCGTCCATGAAGTTGAAGACGTTGACAAATGCGGTGATCCAGATCGGCGCGATGATCGTGACGAGCAGGACGGTTGTGCCGCTCGGAACCGGGTCGTCGAGCACCGCCCCGAGCACCGTCGTCACCGCGACGACGACGGCCGCGGTGACGTGCAGGGCCAGCCGGCGCAGCGGGGTGATGCCGCTGAGGTCCTCGACGAGTCCGATCAGGCCGAACGGGGCGATGCCGATGGTCAACGACAGCAGGTCGCGGGCGTCGCCGTACCCAGGGATGCACACCGCCAGGCCGATGCCCGCGAAC
>NZ_CDWRCL010000001.1:0-67201 GCF_977927575.1 Frankia sp. CcCS3 | reverse complement strand
TACCCCGGGAAAGGGTCCGGGCATCCCCTGCCCGTGATCTTTCTGGCGCTCGCCGGCACTCGGTGGATATCGGCGGGCCTTCGGCCGGTCTCCGCCCGGAGATGGCGGCGCGACCTGGTTTCCGTACGCGTCCCCGGCTCGAAGAGGCCTTCTGCCACCGCGGCGAAGGACCAGACGAACCGCAGGGGTCAATCGGGGCCGCCCGCCTCGAGAGCGTGACCGACCCCCCGCGGTTCACCGTGCCGCACCTGTCTGGGAGCAGGCCGCGGTCACCGCCTCGGCGCCCGCCGGATCACCCGCGGCCCGGCGATGGGTCAATGGCCGGAACCTTACGGCTGGGCGTCAGATGTCGTAGTAGAGGGTGAACTCGTAAGGATGCGGCCGCAGGCGGATGGCGTCGACCTCGTTGACCCGCTTGTAGTCCAGCCAGGTCTCGATCAGATCCGCGGTGAAGACGTCACCCTCCCGCAGGAACTCGTTGTCCGCCTCCAGCGCGTCGAGCACCTTCTCCAGCGAACCCGGGACCTGGGGAACCGCGGCCAGCTCGTCCGGTGGGAGGTCGTAGAGATCCTTGTCGATCGGGTCCGGCGGATCAATCTTGTTCCGCACGCCGTCGAGCCCCGCCATCAGAATCGCGGCGAAGGCGAGATACGGGTTGCAGCTCGGGTCCGGCACGCGGAACTCGACCCGTTTGGCCTTCGGTGAGTCACCGCTGAGCGGGATGCGGCAGCACGCCGACCGGTTGCGGGCCGAGTAGACCAGGTTGACGGGCGCCTCGTAGCCGGGCACGAGCCGACGGTAGGAGTTCGTGGTGGGGTTGGTGAAGGCCAGCAGCGCCGGGGCGTGGTGCAGCAGCCCCCCGATGTAGTAGCGGGCGGTGTCCGAGAGACCGCCGTACCCGTTCGGGCTGTAGAAGAGCGGCTCCCCGTCCTTCCACAGGCTGGAGTGGACGTGCATACCGGATCCGTTGTCCTCGAACAGCGGCTTCGGCATGAAGGTAACGGTCTTGCCGCGGCCGCGGGCGACGTTGCGGATGATGTACTTGTAGAGCATCAGGTTGTCGGCGGTCTTCAGGAGCGTGTCGTACCTGATGTCGATCTCCGCCTGGCCCGCGGTGCCGACCTCGTGGTGCTGCATCTCGACGGTGATACCCGTCTCATAGAGCACCCGGGTCATCTCGGAACGCAGGTCGGTGAAGTGGTCCGTGGGCGGCACCGGGAAGTAGCCGCCCTTGAACCTCGGCTTGTACCCGAGGTTTCCGCCCTCTTCCTTCCGGGAGGTGTTCCAGGCGGCTTCGACCGAGTCGACCTGGTGCATCGACCCGTAGGGGTTGTAGTCATAGCGGACATCGTCGAAGATGTAGAACTCCGCCTCCGGACCGAAATACGCGGTGTCCGCGACGCCGGTGCCCCGGAGATAGGTCTCCGCCTTCTTGGCGATGTTGCGCGGGTCCCGGGAGTACTGTTCCTTGGTGATCGGGTCATGGATGAAGAACGTCATGGCGAGGGTCTTGTGCTCGCGGAAGGGGTCCACGAAAGCGGTGTGCGGGTCCGGCAGCAGCAGCATGTCGGACTCGTGGATGGCCTGGAAGCCGCGGATCGACGAGCCGTCGAACATCAGGCCTTCGGTGAACACCGACTCCGCGAAGACCTGGGTCGGGATGGTGAAGTGCTGCATGATCCCGGGAAGATCGCAGAACCTGACATCGATGAACTGAACGTCTTCGTCCCGGATATAGCGAAGCACGTCTTCTGCTTTTGCGAACATTCGTCCTCCAGCATCGCGTCACGCTTCTTAGGGCCACAGGTTACGCCATGTTGGCGTGTCTCCGGTCACCAGGCCGTCGGCGCACGACATCACGGGATAGTTTCCGTAGCGTTACCGAAACCTACTTAATCACTCAACGTGATGAGTTGGGTGCATGTTGCGGTGCCACATAAGCTTGCGTCGTGGGACGAGCACTTGGAGGCTGGCTTGACGGGCCAGGTCTGCCGCGGGACACCCCGCCCGGGGTACGCCTCGGGTTGCCGCGGGACGGCCGAGGATCCGTGGTCGGGTTCGGTCCGCGCCTGCTGGCCTACCTCGTGGACGCGGTCGCCGCGAACCTGATCGTCGGCATGCTGTACATCGTCGGACTGAGCTACACCGCCGACGCGCGTGGCCTCGCGATCTACGCGGTCTTCCTGCTCGAGGAGCTGATCCTCGTCGGTACGGCCGGCCAGACGATCGGCATGCGGCTGGTCGGCATCCGCGTGATCCGGCTGCGTGACTGTGGTCGGCAGTCCTGGCCGTGGATCGTCGTGCGTACCGTTCTGCTGGGCCTGTTCATCCCGGTGTTCATCTGGGACCGTGACCTACGCGGCCTTCACGATCGCGCCGCCGGGACCGTGGTGGTGCGCGACCCCGTGGGCTCCGGCCCCGAGAAGCCCGGCCCCGAAAAGTAGCGCGGATCCCTCCACTACGGGGCTTCGGGGGTGGTCCACCGTGGGTGGCACGGCGGACCACGCCTGGCGGCGGCGCTAGCGGATGCGGCCGCCGCGCGGGATGTTGCGGGGGATCGGTCCCTTCGGGATCGGCAGCGCTGCGCCGCCCATCGCCCGCAGGCGACGGTCAAGGGCATCGACCTCGCCGCGGCGCAGGGTGCGCCGCAGCCGCATCAGGGTGCTCTGCAGCTTGGGCAGGGGAGTCTCCCCCTCACTGGTGCCGACGATGATGTCGGTCACCGGCGTGTCGCCGACGGCCTTGCGGATCCGGCGCTTCTCGGCGGCGAGCAGTTCCCGCGGGCCACGCCCGTGACCCTCCGCGATGATCACGACCCCGGCGCGGCAGACGACACGGTGCACCACATCCTGATGCCGGTTGACGCCGACGGCGGGGGTGAGGCGCCAGTCGCCCCGCATCCGTTCGATCACCCCGGCGGCGGCGCCCGGTTTGCCTTCCATCTCGGTGTAGGCGGTCCGCTGCACCCGTCGGCTGAACAGGTTCAGGGCGACGACCACCCCGAGCAGGAGGGCGATCGGAATCCACAGGTACAGCGGACCGACGAAGATTGCGAGCACGATGCCGACGGCGACCGGAGCGAGGAAGCCTGCCAGGGTGATCCAGAGCGCCTGCGGATCGCGTTGCCGGGTGACCTTGTAGATCATCCGGAGTTGGGTGACCCGGGTGGTGAATCCCTTTCCCGGTCCCGCCTCGCCGCTGCGGCCGTTCCGACCGGCCGCGCCACCCTTGCCGGCCGTGCCGGGGATCTTCCCCGCGGCGCCAGGATTGGTGCCGCGCCTGCCAGCCGCGCCGTTCTTGTCGGCTGCGCCCGCCGACTGGTCCTTCCCCGCCGCTCCCGGGGTCGCCGACCCCGGGGCGTCCGTCGGCTTCTTCTTCAGTGCCATGACCGCGAGCCTACGGCCTCCTGGCTGGCGGTAGGCATGCTCGTCCCGCGCCCGCCGATCGCCATTGGCCGGCGGGAAGTCCGGCGGATCTGACTGCCGGGCGTGATCAGGGCGTGACGCGGATCAGTGCTGGGTGGCGACCGCGAGCGGACGCGGGGCGGCGGCCCGGGGTGGTGACTCGGGGCGGCGCGGGCGTGACCGGCGTGACCGACAGCGGCACGGTGGTGTCCATCCATCGATAGCCGGTCGTCACGTGCAGATCGGTGGCCGCCCGCCACGCGTTACGACGCGCGGTCTTCTGACCTCCGTGCGGCAGCAGCAGCAGGGTCACTTCTTCGAGAACGCTGAGCAGTGAACGGAGCACGATGGGAACGACCTCCCGGCACGGTCGTGGGCACACACCTCGATGATGGGCGAAGAGGATGACCCCCACGTAACAAGGGGGTAACGCTAAGCTAATTCTAGCTGCTTCGAGGAATGGTCACCACGGACTCGGCCGTTGCCCGTGAGAGTTCTCCGACCCACTTTCCGGGGGAACGGACATTTCGCTGCGACCCTGGTCACGTGCCGTCATCGCTTGCTGGTAGAGACGGCCGGCCCGGTAGGAAGACCGGACGAGCGGACCGGACATCACCCCGGAGAAGCCGAGCTCCGCGCCGACACGTTCCCAGTCGAGGAACTCCTCCGGCCGCACCCACCGCTCGACCGGATGGTGCCGCGGCGTCGGGCGCAGGTACTGGGTCACGGTGAGTAGCTCACACCCCGCCGACCGCAGATCCCGCAGGGCCGTGTGGATCTCCTCCGCCGTCTCACCTAGACCCAGGATGAGGTTCGACTTCGTGACCAGCCCGGACTGGCGGGCCTGGCGCAGCACGTCGAGTGAGCGTTCGTACCGGAACGCCGGCCGGATCCGCCTGAAGATCCGGGGTACGGTTTCGAGGTTGTGGGCGAGTACCTCGGGCGCCGCGCCGAACACCTCGCCCAACTGGTCGGGCCGGCCGCCGAAGTCCGGGATCAGGACCTCCACGCCGGTACCGGCCGAGCGAGCGTGGATCTGGCGGACCGTCTCCGCGTACAGCCGCGAGCCGCCGTCCGCGAGGTCGTCCCGAGCGACTCCGGTGACCGTCGCGTACCGCAGGCCCATGGTGGCGACGGACTCCGCCACCCGGCGCGGCTCGTCATGGTCGAGCGGTGCGGGCCGCCCGGAGTCGATCTGGCAGAAGTCGCAGCGGCGGGTGCAGACCTCCCCGCCGATCAGGAAGGTCGCCTCGCGGTCCTCCCAGCATTCGTAGATATTGGGACAGCCGGCTTCCTCGCACACCGTGTGCAGCCCGGCCGATTGGACCAGCCCCTTGACGTCCTGGTACTGCGGGCCGGTGCGCAGCCGAGTCCTGATCCACGATGGCTTGCGTTCGATCGGCGTCTGCGCATTACGGGCCTCGATGCGCAGCAGCGGACGACCCTCGGGGGCGACGGCGATCATACCACCAGCTCCATCTGCTCAGCTTGCTCAGCGACCGGTGCGAAGAAGGGGCCGCTCCGCGGCCAAGCGAATTTCGGCGAGGAATCGCTGTATGTCCCATGCTTCGCGGTAGGGGACCGCGGAAAGCCTGAGAACATCCACAATCATAAGCCTGCCGGCTCAGTCGCGGGGCACCGCGGGTAGCAGACGGGGCACCACCGCGGTCTCCACGGCGGTGCCGTCCGGACCGCGTTCGACCCGCCAGGCGTGCACCCCGGGCCGGTCGGCCACCGCCTCGACGAGATCGGTGCCGTGGAAGTGCAGACCCACTCCGTCGTCGGTCGCCCATCCGGCCGGCAGCGTGCCCTCGGCGACCAGCCGCTGGAACAGCGGCCGCCGGCCGGCCTCCGAGTCGTAATGCGGGGTGTTGCTGAAGGGCAGCAGGCCGAGGCCGTTCGCCACCGGGCGGAGATCCGGGCCGAAGGAGTCGGTGGTGCCGCCCATATGCCAGCACAGTGAACCGGCGGAGACTCCGCCGAGCACGACCCCCGCCTCCCACGCCTCGCGGAAGATCTCACCGAGCCCGTGCACGGCCCAGACCGCGAGCAGATTGGCGACGCTGCCCCCGCCGACCCAGACGACGTCCTGCGCCAGCAGATGGGCGCGGATGTCGGCGATGTTCGGCATCGGGAACAGCGTGAGGTGGGAGACCAGCACGTCGGGTCGGTCGCGGTTGAACGCCGCGTACCCGCGGGCGTAGGCGGCCTGGTCGTCGCCCAGGGCGGTCTGCAGCAGGCAGACCCGGGGCCGTGCGCCCGTTGCGGACAGACTGATGGCGTGATGGAGGATGGGACCGACCTTGGCTCCGTAGCGGCCGTCCGGAAGGAAGCCACCGCTGGTGGCGAGGATCTGCACAGGTTCGTCGCTCTCTGAAGGCTGTCGCACGTGACGGTCATCGATCGCATGCCCCGCGGCGGATCGTAAAAAGTTATCCACAACCGGACGAAGAGGTATGCAGACCGGACGAGTTTGAGCCTAGCGTCGCTTCTTGTGACCTTCACCGACGATTCCGCGGACAGACCGGCCCGGCGCGTCGGCCGCGTACCCGAGGTCCCGGGGGTGAGCATGCGTTCCCGCCTGCGGGACGCCGGCTCTGGAGAGCTCTGGTCGGGTCAGTTCGACCAGTCCGGGATCGAGTGCGTGGTGCGGCGGGTGCGGCTGGCGCCGGACCCAGTGCTGCGTTCCGCGGCGGTTATCGCGGCCCGGGCCCTCGTGGACCTGGAGCATCCCCATCTGGTGCCGGTCGTGGCGGTGTTGCCGACCGCGGAGGGCCTGGCGTTGATCACCGAGCCGGTCGTCGGCGGTGTCAGCCTCGCGCGGCTGCTCGCCGCCCGCGGGGACCTGGACCCCGGTGAGGTCGTCACGATCGGTCTGCCGATCGCGCAGGCCCTGGCGGCCGCGCACGCCGTCGGCGTCGTGCATGGCCGGCTCGAGCGTGAGGACATCCTGTTGGAGCCGAACGGGCGTCCGGTTCTGATCGGGCTCGGGGCCGCGGCGCTGGCCGACGCCGCCAGACCGGATCCGATTCCACCCGAGGCCGCGTCTGCGGATGTCCATGATCTGGCCACTCTGCTGCTCGGGGCGATGCGTGAGGCCACCGGGCCGGACGCAGCCGCGGTGGCGGTGGTGACCGCCATGATCGACGACCCGCGCCGACGACCGAGTGCCCTGGAACTCGCCGCGTCGCTGGCCCGCAGTGCGACTCCGCTCCCGGTCCGCTTGGTGGGCGGCGGCGAGCCGGGTGGCGCGGCGCGGCGCGGCCCCTCGCCGACCGAAACCCTGCCGGTGATCCCCCGGGTGGACCCGCCCGGCGATCCGGCCCCGCCCGACCGAACCATCACCGGAGCGACGGCCGTCGACGCCGCGGAACTGCTCGACTCATTGCCGCCACCGCCCCGACGGTCGACCCGTGCGACGACCAACCCTCGGAAGGCCGCCCGCGGTGGCGGCCGGGGTGCCGGGGGCAACGGGTCGGCCACCGGGGGTGCGGCCACCCCGGGGGGCCTCAGCTCTCCGGGCCGAAGCACCCGGCCGACCTCCGCGCGCCGACCGCGTCGGGTGGGAGCCCGCCGCCAGCGATTGCTGTTCCCGGTGACCGCCGGGCTGGGCCTGCTGGTGGTCGTGGTGGCCGTCGCGTTGCTGCTGGCCAGCCCGGAGAAGGACGATGCGCCCGGCGCGGCCGGGACATCTGCGCCACCAACCGGTGCAGCCTCCGCGGCTGGGCGGGAACCGACGGCGTCGCCGGTCGCCAATCAGTCGCCCGAGCAGGTCTGGCGTTCGGTACTCGCCGAGTTGAACACCGCGCGCAGCCGTGCGTTCGAGCGGGCTGACGAGAACCTCCTGACAGAGTCTGATGCCGCGGGTAGTGAGCTGCACGCTTCGGACGTCGCGCTGATGAGGCAGGTGGTCGCGAGGGGGGCGCATGCCTCGGCACTGCGCAGCGACATCCTCGATCTCAAGGTCCGGGTCGAGGAACCGGACCGCACCGTGCTGCGGGTCACCCAACGCCTGAACGCCTACGACTTCCTCGACGCCGGGGGGAAGGTGCTGGCGCATCAGGCGGCGAAGCCGCCGGAACGGCGTGACCTCACCCTGATCCGTACCGGCTCCGGCTGGCGGGTCTCGGAGAACGTCCCGGTCCCGGCCGGCTGACCGTCCGGTCAGCCGGCCGGGACCGGGCTACAGACCGAGTTCGGCTTCGAAGGCTCCGTTTTCCAGCCGGTGCTTAATGAAGGCCAGGAAGCGAGCTGCGTCGGCACCGTCGACGATGCGGTGGTCGTAGGTGAGGGACAGGTACACCGTCGAACGAACCGCGATGATCTCGCCCAGCTCCGGATCGTCGACGACGGCCGGCTTCTTCGTCACGATGCCGGTGCCGAGGATGCCCACCTGCGGCTGGTTGATGATCGGTGTGTCGAACAGGGCGCCTCGACTGCCGGTGTTCGTCAGGGTGAAGGTGCCCCCGCCGAGCTCGTCGGGCGAGATTCGGTTGGCCCGGGTGCGGCTCGCCAGGTCGTCGATCTTGCGTGCCAGCCCGATGAGATTGAGATCGCCGGCGTTGTGGATGACGGGCACGACCAGACCACGCTCGGAGTCCACGGCTATGCCGAGGTTCTCCTCCCCGTGGTAGGTGACCGTGCCCGCCTCGACGTCGATGCTGGAGTTGAGCTGCGGGAACTCACGCAGCGCCGCGCAGGTCGCCAAGGCGAAGAACGGCAGGAATGACAGCTTGATGCCCTCCCGAGCCTGGAAGTCGCTCTTCGCCCGGTCCCGCAGCCGTGCGATCCGGGTGACGTCGGCCTCCACCACGGTGGTGAGCTGCGCGCTGATCTGCAGCGACTCGACCATGCGGCGAGCGACCAACGCCCGCAGGCGGGAGAGTTTCTCGGTCCGTCCGCGGACGGGGGCTGCGCCGGTCGGCGCCACGGCCGGGGCAGCCGGGGCTGTGGGGTGGGCCGCGGGAGTCTCCTGCGCTGCGGGAGCCGCGTCCCGCGACCGGGCGGCGTCCTGGATGTCCTGCTTGGTGACACGTCCACCCGGCCCGGTTCCCGCCACGGTCCCCAGGTCCACGCTGAGCTCGGCGGCCATCTTGCGCACGAGCGGGGTGACGTAGCGACCGATGCCGTCGCCGTTCCCGTTGGCGGCGGCCGGGATCTGGGCCGGGACCGGGGTGGGCTCCGGCTGACGAGCGAACGCCGGTGCCGGCGTGGGCGTCGGTGCGGGTGCGGGTGCGGGCGTCGGAGTAGGCGGAGGCGGAGGCGCCGCGGCAGCCGGCTTCACGGGTTCCGGCGCGGCGGGCGCCTGCGCGGCCTGCGCCGGTGCGGCGCCGCCACCCGCGGACCCGTTGTCGATCACCGCGAGCTCGACGCCGACCTCGACGGTCTCATCCTCGGCGACCTTGATCGAGCTGACGACACCGGAGGCGGGGGCGGGGATCTCGGTGTCGACCTTGTCGGTGCTGACCTCGAGCAGTGGCTCGTCGGCCTCGACGCGTTCACCCTCCTGCTTCAGCCACCGTGTGACGGTTCCCTCGGAGACACTCTCCCCGAGCCGGGGCATTCTGACAGATACAGACATGCGGAACGACTCCTTCGTCGCGTCCGGCATCTGCACCGCGCGGGCGGCCGGCCGGAGGCGCTCATGCTTGGCGTGGCCTGAATCCTGGGCGGATCGGGCCGCGGGGGTGGCGCGGGCAGGCACGATCCAGGGCGGTGCCCGCTAACCGTGGACGTGAAGGGGCTTGCCGGCCAGCGCCAGATGCGCCTCGCCGAGAGCCTCGGACAGCGTGGGATGCGGGTGGATGAGCTGGGCGACCTCGGCGGGGAACGCCTCCCAGTTGGTGATGAGCTGAGCCTCGGCGATGAGCTCGCCGACCCGGTCGCCGACCATGTGCACGCCCACCACCGGACCATCGGGGACCGCGATCAGAGTGACCGCACCGGAGGTCCTGAGGATCTGGGACTTGCCGTTGCCCGCCAGGTTGTAGGTGACCGTCTTGATCTCGCCGTACCGCTCCCTGGCGACCGCGGCGGTCAGGCCGACCGAGGCCACCTCCGGATGGGAGTAGGTGACCCGCGGAACGTTGTCGTAGTCGACCGGCACCGGGCCCAGCCCGGCGAGCTGCTCTGCGACGAAGATGCCTTCGGCGAAGCCGACGTGGGCGAGCTGGAGCCCGGGCCGCAGGTCGCCCAGCGCGGACACGGTCGGAATGTTCGTGCGCAGCTGACGGTCGACCAGCACGTAGCCGCGGTCGGTCGCGATGCCGACCTCCTCGTAGCCGAGACCTTCCGAGACCGGTCCACGACCGACTGCGACGAGCAGCAGTTCGGCCTCGATGGTGGTCCCGTTCTCGAGGGACACCGTCACGCCTTGGTCGGTGGACTTCACCCCGGAGAACCGCGCGCCGAGATGCTGCTTGATGCCGCGCTTGCGGAAGGCGCGCTCCAGCAGCTTGGAGCTGGACTCGTCCTCGAGCGGGACGAGGTGCGGCAGCGCCTCGACGATGGTCACCTCGGCCCCGTAGGACCGCCAGACGGAGGCGAACTCGCATCCGATGGCCCCGGCGCCCAGTACCACCGCGGAGGCCGGCACACGGTCGAGGGCCAAGGCGTCATCGCTGGTGATGACCTTGTCGTGGTCGATGTCCAGGCCGGGCAGGGTCTTGGAGTACGAACCGGTCGCGAGCAGGACGTGCCGCCCCTCGATGACCCGGTCTCCGACGGCCACGGCGGTCGGGGAGACCAGCCGGCCGAATCCCTCGACGACCTCGATCCCCCGGGACTTGATCAGGCCGGTCAGCCCCTTGAAGAGCCCGGCGACGACCGAGTCCTTGTAGGAGTTGACCGTGGCCATGTCGATGCCGTCGAGGGTCGAGCGAACCCCGAAGGCCTCGCTTTCGTTGATGTTGTCAACGATCTCCGCCGAATGCAGCAGCGCCTTGGTCGGGATGCAACCTCGGTGCAGGCAGGTGCCGCCGAGCTTGTCCTTCTCGATCAGAACGACGCTCAGGTCGAGTTCCGCGGCGCGCAGCGCGGCGGCGTATCCGCCGCTGCCGCCACCGAGGATGACCAGGTCGACGGGACCGGCCGCTGAATTCGTCACGCCAGGGGTCCCTTCTCGTTGAATCCTGAGGTCTTGCTGGTGGTGCTGAGAGCGTTACTCGTAGTGCCCGCTACGCTCGGCGGCGAAGCCGGTGGAGCGGTTGGCCGCCGCTCCCGACGGCGTTCCCGCCGCTGAGCGCGGCCGCCGAAGCAGGAGCGTCAGGCCACGACTCGCCTAGCCACGGCGACCGGATGCCAGTCTTTCACGTCGTGCGTCCACTGCCGCTCGGATGGGCGTGAGTGTGCTGCATTGCGCGATGCGCCAGCAACCGTTGTGTACCTACCTTCCTCCGCAGGTCAGCTCTCAGCCGGGGAACCAGTGGCCGAACCGGGGGAGGCCACCATCGCCGCGCGGTCCTGCGCCAGCTGGACGAGCGTGCGTACGATCATGCCGGTCCCCCCCTTGGGGGTGTGGCCGTAGGGCTCTCCACCGTTCCAGGAGGGACCGGCGATGTCGATGTGCGCCCAGGACACCTTCTCGGGGACGAACGAGGCGAGGAAGTGCGCGGCGACCAGCATGCCGCCATCCCGGTTGCCTCCCGGTGGCACGTTGGCGATGTCGGCCACTGTTGAGTCCAGTCCCTTGCGCAGATCCGGCGGAAGGGGCATCGGCCAGACGCTCTCGCCGGCGGCGGCGGCCGCCGCCGCGACCGCGTCCACCGCGGCCGCACGACCCATCAGCCCGCTCGTCCGGTGGCCGAGGGCGACAATCTGTGCGCCGGTCAGGGTGGCCACGTCCACGATCAGGTCCGGTGACTCCTCGTTGGCGCGGACGAGGGCGTCGGCGAGCACCAGCCGGCCCTCGGCGTCGGTGTTGAGCACCTCCACCCGGGTGCCGCCGCGCAGGGTGAGAACGTCGGAGGGACGGATCGCGTCGCCCGAGGGCATGTTCTCCGCGCAGGGCATCCAGCCGGTGAGAGTGATCGGGAGCTTGAGCCGGGCCGCGGCGATGACGGTGCCGAGCACCGCGGCCGCGCCCGCCATGTCGGTCTTCATCCATTCCATGGATGTCGACGGCTTCAGGGACAATCCCCCGGAATCGAAGGTGATGCCCTTGCCGACCAGCGCCAGCGCCGGCCGCTCGGATCCACCGCCGCGCCATTCCAGCCGCACCAGCCGCGGCGGATTCGCGGATCCCTGGCCGACACCGAGCAGGCCTCCGAAGCCGCCCTCGGCGAGCGTCACCTCGTCGAGGACCTCGACTGTCACGCCGGCGGCGGTGGCCCGCTCGACGGCGATGTCGGCGAGCAGGGCGGGGGACAGATGGCTCGGCGGAGTGTTCACCAGATCGCGGACCAGGGTGACCGCATCCGTGATGATGACGGCCCGGCGCAGTTCCTCTTCCGCCGTCGGGAGGCTCTGCTCGTCAACGAGCAGCGTCAGCTCCTCGACGGGGCGTGGGCGGCCGTTCGCTGACGTGGTGCGCAGCCCGTCATAGGAGTAGGTGCCGAGCAACGCGCCTTCGGTCACGGCCCGCACCGACTCCGGCGTGACCGCGCCCGGCGCGGCCGCCAGAGCGACGGCCACCCGCGCGGTCCCGGCGAGGGAGCGCACCGCGACCCCGGACGCCCGGCGTAGTGCCTCGGTGTCGATCGGCGTGGACGACATCGGCGTGGACGACGTGGCGAGGGGGCCCAGCCCGACCGCGAGGACCGTCGTGCAGGGCACGGCACCGAGGGTGGCGAAGCGGACCGTTTCGCCGGCCTTGCCGGTCGCACCCAGCGAGGCAAGCACCTCCGTCAGCCGGCCGCCGAGCGCGGTGTCCAGGTCCGCCGCGCCCCCGGTCACGAGGAGCCCCTCGTCGCCGGTGGCGGTGCCGATCACCACCGCGTCCACATCGAGATCGGCGAGAGCGGCGGTACTGGGCACGATGGTGGTCATGCAGTGAGCGTATTGAACGGGACGTCTTCCCGGCGGTGATCCGGACGCCACCGGCGGGTGGCCGGAGGCCAGGCCCGCGGTCGTTTCGGCCGGTGCCGGCCTGATACTAGGCTGCTGGCCATGGCAGAGCTGCGTCGATCCCCAGAGCTGCGTCGATCCCCGCTGTACGACCGGCACGTCGAGCTGGGCGCGAAGATGGCCGGGTTCGGTGGCTGGGAGATGCCGATCGAGTACGCCGGCCGCGGGGTGCTCGCCGAGCACCAGGCGGTCCGCGGCGCGGTCGGGATCTTCGATGTCAGCCATCTCGGCAAGGCCAGGATCGCCGGCCCCGGCGCCGCCGCCTTCGTCAACGCCTGCCTGACCAACGACCTGCGCCGGATCGGCCCCGGCCAGGCGCAGTACACCTTGTGCTGCGAGGAGACCGGCGGGGTCGTCGACGATCTGATCGCTTACCTGTACTCCGGCGAGGAGGTCTTCCTCGTCCCGAATGCCGCGAACACCGCACAGGTCGTCGCTCGCCTTGCCGCGGCGGCGCCGGCGGGCGTGTCCGTCACCGACCTGCACACCGGGTACGGCGTGGTGGCGGTCCAGGGACCGGCCTGCGTCGACCTGCTCGGCGCCCTCGGCCTGCCCACCGGCGGGACGTACATGAGTTTCGTCGACGCGGAGTGGAAGGGCCACCCGGTGATCGTGTGCCGGTCGGGCTACACCGGAGAGCGAGGCTACGAGCTGTTGCCCCGTTGGGACGACACCCCTGCGCTGTGGGATGCGCTGTTCGCGGCAGGTGAGCCGCTCGGCGTCGTGCCGGTCGGCCTCGGCGCCCGCGACACGCTGCGGACCGAGATGGGGTATCCGCTGCATGGCCAGGACCTCTCCTTGTCGATCATGCCGGTCCAGGCCCGCTCCGGATGGGCCGTTGGCTGGGACAAGGATCGCTTCTGGGGACGCGACGCCCTGCTCGCGGAGCGGTCCGCCGGCGCCTCCCGCCTGCTGTGGGGGCTGCGGTCCACCGGCCGGGCGATTCCCCGTCCGCACATGACCGTGACCTCCGCGGCTGGTGCCACGGTCGGTGAGGTCACCAGCGGCACGTTCTCTCCGACGCTGCGCCAGGGGATCGGACTCGCCCTGCTGGACCGGTCCGTGCAGGCGGGCGACACGGTGAACGTCGACGTCCGGGGCCGTCCGAGTCCCATGACGGTTGTCCGGCCGCCGTTCGTCGGGTCCTCGCCCAAGTAGCCCAGCCGCCGGGCGGGCCTGCCCGGCGGACTCCAGCGGGCGGCGTCCGCCGCGCTGTCAGTGCAGGCCGAGGGCGTGCAGGACGGGCGTCGGGATCGTCATGGCCATGGCGAGCAGGGTCGCCGCCGCGGTGATCTCGATAAGCCCGCCGAGGATGTCTCCGGTGATCCCGCCGAAGCGCGTGAGCAGATACCGCCGGAGCAGGAACGAGACGCCTGTCCCGACCCAGACCGCGAGGACCGCTCGCAGCGCCCGGCCGGGGTCGCCGCCGTCGAAGTCCAGCAGTCCGGCCAGCGCCGCGACGGCGCAGACAGCCAGGAAGGACAGCACCGCGTCCCGGGTCCGCACGGTTCCCGCGACCAGCGCACCGAGGCCATCCGGCCGAGCCGGCGGGATGGCGCCGGTACAGGCCAGGGTGGCCGCGAGCCTGCTGGTCATCGCGGCGACCAGAATCGACAGCGTGCCGCGATGCGCCGAGATCGTCGTGCTCAGGGCCCCGACCTGAAGCAGCACCACGAACAGGACAATGATCGCTCCGAAGGCTCCGATGGTCGACTCGCGCATGATCTCCAAGGCGCGATCCCTGCCCCGCGCTCGCCAGGCGCCGAGCCCGTCCCCGAGATCGGCCAGCCCGTCGAGATGCAGGCCCCGGGTGACCAGAGCGAGCACCGCGACGCCGACGACGGCCGGCAGCAGGGTCTGGGTGCGCTGACCGGGAACCGCCGTGACGATCCGGGTGGCGAACACCGCACTGCCGGCAAGCAGCCCCAAGGCCAGGCCGACGAAGGGTGCCAGGGCCATCGCCCGGCCCGCGAGCCGCCGGTCGGTGTGCTCCGGGCCCCGCAGCGGCAGGACGGTGAGCAGCGTGAATGCTGTTCTCGCCTCGAGCATCACGGGGCACCGGCCGCGGGGCCTGAGCCCTCCTGGCTGCCGCTGACCTCGGCTTCCCCGCCGACCTCGGCTTTCCCGCTGACACCGGCCTGGTCGAACGTCGCCATCTCGGCCAGCGTGGCCTGGGCCGCCCGCAGGAACGGAACGGCGAGGAGCGCACCGGTACCCTCCCCGAGACGCAGGCCGGCGTCGACCAGGGGGGTCAGACCGAGTGCGTCCAGTGCGATTCCCTGGGCGGGCTCGGTGGACCGGGTGCCGGCCACCCACCACTGGTTTGCTCCCGGGGCGATCCGCTCTGCGGCCAGCGCCGCCGCGCAGACGATCACACCGTCGAGGATGACCGGCGTCCGTCGCACGGCGGACTGCACCAGCAGCCCGGCCAGGGCGAGCAGATCGGCTCCACCGACGACCCGCAGCACCGAATGCGCGTCGCCGGTGAACAGCCGGCCGCGCCGCATCGCGTCCCGGATCGCGGTCGTCTTGATCATCCAGCGTTGGTCGTCGATCCCCGTCCCGCGGCCGACCACCTCGATCGGCTCCCGGTCGCACAGCAGCGCCACGATGGTGGCTGCGGGGGTTGTGTTGCCGATCCCCATCTCGCCGGGAACAAGCAGGTCCGCGCCCGCGTCGATCTCCTCGTCCGCGATGAGTCGGCCGACGGCGAACGCGGCGTCCGCCTCCGCGACCGACAGCGCATCGGTGCGGTCGATCCGTCCGCTCGACCGTCGCACCCGATAGCGCTCCGGTGCGGCCGATCCATCCACCCCGCCCGGCGTGAGGGGCCGCGCGGTGTCCACGGACACGTCCACCACGCGCACGGCGGCCCCGACCTGGCGGGCCAGCACGTTGACCGCCGCGCCGCCCGCGGCGAAGTTCGAGACCATCTGGGCGGTCACGTCGCTGGGGAAGGCGGACACCCCGGCCTGGGCGACACCGTGGTCGCCGGCGATCACGACCGCCCGGATCCGGGCGAAGGGACGGGGCGGGCAGGTCGCCTGTGCGCCGGCGAGCCAGATGGACAGATCCTCGAGCCGGCCCAGCGCCCCGGGTGGCTTGGTCAGTTCGGTCTGCCGCTGGCGAGCCGTCGCCATCGCGTCGGAGTCCAGCGGGGGAACGGCGGGAACGGCGCTGCCTGACGCATCGGGATCCACGGGATCCTTACTACCTGATCCGCTCGGTCGGCAACGCACCACATCCCCGCGAAGGTATCTCCCAGCGGTCCCCGTACCGCATGATTGTGCCGATCGGCGCGGCCGGGACGGTTGGTCCTTGCCGGCGTGGCTGGCAAAGGCCGGTTGCGGAGGCGGCGGGCTGTTGAGATCGGGTACTTTGCCGGATGTGTCAGCGCCCGCGGTGCCGGTGCCGGCCGTTCCCATCGGGGGAGCGGCGGGCGGGCACGAACGCCGGGTGTTCCTGAGCCACACCGCTGAGCTGCGTCGTTTTCCGCGGGACCGCTCGTTCGTGGCGGCGGCCGAACGTGCTGTCGCGCTGGCCGGGGACCGGGTCATCGACATGGCGTACTTCGGGGCTCGCGACGACGATCCGGCGGAGTTCTGCATCCGCGCTGTCCGCTCGTCCGATGTCTACATCGGCCTCATCGGCTTCCGTTACGGCTCCCCGGTGCCCGGCCGGCCGCAGGTCTCGTACACCGAGCTGGAGTTCGACACGGCAACCGCCGCCGGGATCCCCCGCCTGGTGTTCCTCCTCGACTACTACGCCGAGGTGCCGTTCGGAGACTTCGTCGACGACCTGCATCCCGCTCGCCAGAAGCGATTCCGTGCCCGGCTGCGGGAATCGGGCATCATCACGACCGACTTCCGCAACGCGGGTGACCTGGAGACCGCCGTCCTCGACGCCCTGGTGAAGCTGCGGGAGAGCTAGCGCCGGGAGGCGGCCGCGGGCAGGTCGCTCCTGGCGGGGCCGTCCACCGCGGTGGACCAGGCGGTGCCGGGACGACCGCGTCGACCATGGATGGTGCCTGCGGACCGCGGCGGTGTCGTTGCCCGGCCGGCGCTCACCTCCGCGGTTCTCGCGCAGGTGCTCGCCGGGGCGACGCCCGCGGCCGACGCGGGGTCTTCCGGGGCGTCGGGGTTTTCCGGGGCGTCGGCGGGCGGGGTGATGGACGCACCGGTCGTCCTGTACGGAACGGGCGGAATCGGAAAGACGACCCTGGCTCAGCAGGTCTGTCGGCGTCCGGAGATCGCCAGGCGGTTCGGCGGTGGCGTGCTGTGGGTGACGATCGGGGAGTCGCTCGGCGGCGCGCACCTCGCCGACCGGGTCAATGATCTCAGTGAGGCGCTCTCGGGTCTTCGTCCCGCCCTCTCCGATCCCGAGCAGGCCGGTTTTCATCTCGGCACGCTGCTCGGCGACGAGCCCCGGCTTCTCATCGTCGACGACGTGTGGGAACGCGCCCAGCTCCGCCCCTTCCTGCAGGGCGGTCCGAACACGGTGCGGCTGGTCACCACGCGGCTGCGCGACCTTGCTCCCCGGGCCCGCATGGTTGAGATGCCGACCATGGCCCACGGTGAGGCGATGGCGCTGCTGCTGCGGGACGTCGGCGGTGGTGTGCCGGCGGAGGCCGCGGCGCGGCTGCTGGTCGTCACCGGTCGGTGGCCGATGCTGCTGAGCCTGGTGAACCGGACCCTGGTGCGGCACATTCGGGATGGGATGACCGTGCCGCGGGCCGTCGAGCGGGTGCTGCGTCGCCTCGAGCGGCGCGGTCCGACCGGGCTTGACGTCAGCCGGGCCGCGGACCGGAACGAGGCCGTGGAGGTGACCCTGGGGGCGAGCCTTGGGCTGCTCACCGGGCATCGGTTGGAGCGTTATCTCGAGCTCGCCGTGTTTCCCGAGGACGTCGAGATTCCCCGGGAGGTACTCGAGGTGTACTGGGGAGCCACCGTCGACCTCGATCCGGACGAGGTCGACGATCTCTGCCAGGAGCTCGCGGACCTGTCCCTGGTCGTCGCCTATCGACAGACGCCACCCTCCCTGCTCCTGCAGGATGTGCTTCGCACCTATCTGCGGGTCCGGGTCGGCCCGGCACGGCTGCGTGAACTCGACGCCCTGCTGTGCGATGCCCTCTACACCGCCTTTCTCGCCACCGGGACCGCCACCGCCGGACCGTCGCGGATGCCGGCGCCCTGGTGACTGCTGCCCGACTCCGCCGGATACGCCTGGGCCTATCTGGTCCGTCATCTCACCGGAGCGGAACGGACCGACGAGGTCGCCGCCCTGCTGCACGACCTGCGATGGACCCTCGCCAAACTCGCCCGCCCGCACCTCGGCCCGGTGGCGCTCGAGGCTGATCTGGCCATCGCCACCTCCGCTCTGCCCACCGATCCCGTGCTGGCGGTGCTGAGCCGGACCGTCGCCCAGAGCGCGCATCTGCTGGCCCCCACCGACCCGCCGGAGGCCCTCGGCGCCGTCGTGCTCAGCCGCTTCGACGAACGGCCCGAGCTCGCGGCGGCCCGGTCGCAGCTGGACCGGTACGTCGGCGTACCTCGCCTGGCTAACCGCTGGTCCCTGCCCGACCAGCCGCATCCGGCGCTGCGCCGCGCCTTCGGTGGCCACCGGCGGTGGGTGCACGGGCTCGCCGTTGCTCCCAGCGGCGATTGGCTGGTATCGGCCGGTAGCGATGGAACGGTTCGCGTCTGGGACGTCCCGGAGGGACGATCCCGTGCCGTGCTCACGGGCCACCACGGTCCGGTGCTGGCCTGCGCGGTGGCGCCGGACGGGAGAACCATCGCCTCGGCCGGTGCCGACGGAACGGTCCGCCTATGGACCGCGCCCGATCCCGTCGACGTGCCGGATCTCGGGGATGTCCCGGCTTTCGGGGATGCCCCGGCTCTTGGGGATGCTTCTGGTCTTCGGGATGCTCGGAGTCTCGACGACGGGCAGGCGGACGGCGCCGCTCTGTCCGCCATCACCGCCGTCACCGCCGCAGCCTCGCCGGACCGGCCCGAGCCCCGGGTGCTGACCGGGCCTGCCGGCGAGGTCAACACCTGCGCCTTCACTCCTGACGGGGCGGGGATCATCTCGGTCGGCGGGGCCGGGACCCTGATCCGCTGGGACGTTGTGAGCGGAGATTCTGTCTTTCAGGTCCCCGTCTCCGGCGCGGCGCTGCGCTGCTGCGTGCCGGCGCCGGACGGAAGCTGGATCGCCGTCGCGGGTGACGACTCCGTCATCCGGATCTGTGATGCGACGACCGGAGCCCCGAGGTTGACCCTCACGGGCCATGCCGGATCCGTACTCTCGCTGACCGTCGCTCCAGACGGTAGCTGGCTCGGCTCGTCGGGGCAGGACGGAACAGTCCGCCGATGGTCAATGCCCGCCGGCCGGCAGGATCGCGTGATCAGCGATGGTGCCGGGTCCGTGCGGTGCGCCGCGGTCGGCCCGGATGGCCGCCTCCTGGCGACGACCAGCTGGGAGGGAGCGATCCGGCTCTGGGACGCCGAGCGCGGCACCCATCGCGCGGAGCTGGTCGGCGCCGTCGGAAGCCGCACGTGCGTGGTCTCCCCGGACGGATCATGGGTCGCCGCCGCGGGCCGCTACGGCAGCATCCGGTTGTGGGCAACCGACGTCACCCTGCCCAAGCCCGCCGCGAGTGGCCGGGACGAGGCGATGCGGGGCTGCGCCGTGGTGGTCCCCCGCGGGCGGGACGCGCCCACCCTGGTCGTCGCCTACTCCGACGACGGCACCGCGACCGCCTGGGATCTGGCCACGGGAGAGCCAGGCGCGGCGAGCAGTGGCGGTCGTGTCCAGCAGGCCCGCGGGTCGGTGGCCGCACCCGACGGTTCCTGGGCGGTCGTACCCGTGGACACGAACGCGGTCGGGCTGTGGGATCCCGTCACCGCGACGGTACAGGCCGTGCTGACGGCCGACGTCGAGATCTACGGATTCGCTGTCGACCCCACCGGTTCCTGGCTCGTCGGGGCCTGCGGGGACGGCTCGCTGCGGATGTGGGAGACCGAGGGGGGCGAGTGGCTGGCCACCTTTGCTGCCGCCACCGCCACCGCTGCCGCGTCGAGCGGTTCCGAGGATCCCCGCGGTCTGGTGGGCTCTGTTGATCAGGCGGGTCATCGCGGTCCGGTGCAGGCCTGCGCGGTCAGCCCGGACGGCAGGTGGCTGGCCTCGGGCGGCAATGACCGCACCGTGCGGTTGTGGGACGTGGCGACGTTGGAGCAGCGGGCTGTGCTCACCGGCCACACCGACAACGTGCTGGGCGTGGGGATCTCCCCGGATGGCGCGCTGGTGGCCTCCGCGGGAGCCGACCACACCGTGCGGGTCTGGCGGGTGAGCGACGGCGCGGCGGTGGCGACGCTCATCGGACACGTCCACACCGTGCGCGACGCGGCCTTCTCTCCGGACGGGGCGTGGCTCGCCACCGCGGGCGGCGACGGCGCGCTGCGCATCTGGGACACCTCGACCTGGCGATGCGCCACCATGATGCGTTTCGAGGGCGCGGCCCGGTCCTGCCGGTGGCTTCCCGCGACCGAACTGGCCGGTCTCATCGTGGCCTGCTCGGCCGGGCTCTATCGCTACGACTTCCTCACGGGAGGATTCGTCCCGTGAGGATTCGTCCCGTGAGGACGCTATGACCACTCGTGCGGGAACGGTCGCAGCCGGAGGGGGATGCCCGCGACCACCTGCCACACCTCGTCGGCCTCGGCCGCGAGATCGGCGTTGAGACGGCCGAGCGCGTCGCGGAACCGGCGGCCGGCCTCGGCCGGGGGAACGACTCCGGAACCGACCTCGTCCGTGACCGCGACGACCCGGCGGCCGGTGGCCCGCCAGGCGTCAACGAGCTCCTCCGCGCGGATGCGCAACTCGTCCGGACGGTCCAGCCAGGCGCCGACCCACAGCCCCAGACCGTCGATGAGCAGCGGTGGTCCGGGAGAGCGCAACAGGGGGACCAGATCGACCGTCTCCACGGTCGTCCAGGCGGCCGGGCGCCGCCGCCGGTGTGCGGCGATCCGCTCGGACCACTCGGCGTCGGCCGGATCAGGCGGCGCCGATGTCGCGACGTAGACCACCTCCGGTTCGGCGAGCAGCCGGCGTTCGGCCTCGGCCGACTTCCCCGACCGGGCACCCCCCGTGATCAGGAGCCGGTGTGGTGCCGGGAACACCGGGCGCTGCCACCGCCCTGGTGCCCGTGGTGGCTGTGCTGGCTGAGACGGCTGTGGTGGCTGCCGCCGGGCGGCCGGGACGATGTCATAGACGGTCCCGTCCGCCGGTGCCAGCGCGCCGGCGAGCTGGAGCCGGCGGGCCAGTTCGTCGCCGGGCGGGTTGCGGTGACTCAGATGAACGGCCAGTACCAGGGTGCTCGGCACCACGGCGCCGCGGCGGCGCAGCTCGGCCACGAGCTGACCGAAGGTGTCGAGGTCAAGGTGCTCGCCGAACCCCGGCCGGTCGCCGTTGTTCTCCTCCAGCAACACGACGTCGTAGGCGCGGCCGGTGACCGCCTCGAGCGTCTCCGCCGGCAGCGGCGCCGCGGTGTCGCAGCCGTACAGCAGGCGTCCACCGTCCGGCGCCGTCACGTCGTAGAGCACGGCCGGCCCGATGCTCGCGTCACCGTGCCGGGCGGCGACCGGTCGAACGAGGTAACCCCGATCGCTCGGGGACTCCTGATCCTCCGCGGATCCCCGGTCCTCCGCGGCCTGCCGATCGTCCCCGCCGAGGCGCAGGGGCCCGGGTGCCGTCGGCGTGCCCCCGGGCACCACGGCGATCAGCCGCAGCGGCGAGCCGTCCCGGTCCGGATCGGATCGCTCCCAGCGAGCCAGGAACTCCCGGCACGCCGCCAGCGCCCCCGGCGGACCGACCACGTCGAGGGGCCGTCCCGCGGCTGTCGACCACGAGCGCCACATCAGGCTCTCGGGCCCCAGATGATCGGGATGGGCGTGGCTGATCAGCAGATGACGCAGCCCCGACAGGCGTACTCCGAGCCGGGCAGCGGTCCGGGGCACGTCGGGACCACAGTCGATCAGCAGGGCGTCGTCGATCAGAACGGCCGTCTGCCCGCGTACTTCGTGTTCCCTGGCCCAGGCACAGGATGCGCAGTCGCACCACGGGTTGGGCCAGCCGTCCGCCGAGCCGGTGCCGAGCAGCGTCACCTTCATCGTGTTCCGTCTCCCGGATCCCGTGGCGCCCCGGATCCCCCGGGGTCTCCGCCTCTCCGGGTTCTCAAGCCTGCCAGGCTCCGTGGCCTCCGGAACCTCAGACGTGCGGGTGGCGCTTGCGCTCCCACAGGGTCATGAGGGTGAGCACCACCGCCAGCAGGAAGATCGCCGCGAAGGTGACGAGCGCGGCGGCCCACCAGGTCAGGGGCGCGTCCTCGTGTTCCACGGACTCGGCCACGATGGCCGCTGCGTTGTAGACGGTCGTTCCCACGCGGGTTCTTCCTCCTTGTACCGACGTACTGCTCACGCAGACGTGCCTGTCGTGCGGACCTGCCTTCGACGCGGCTGTGCTCACCGTGCGGACCTCCGCCGGCTCGCGCGACCGGCGATGACCGGTGACGCCGGCTTCGCGATCGTGGTGGTCGCGGTGCCGTCCGGGCATCCACCAGAACTGACGTTACCGGCGTTCACGACATCTTGGCGCCGGTATCGCCGACCGCGCCAGTAGCACGGGCCGACCGGACCCGGGCCCGCGGGCCGGTCGACCAGTGCCACGATGGATCATCGGCCCTGGGGTGGGGCCGGGAGTCCCGCGTCGGCTGGGTGCACGCGGTTGGATGGGGCGACCGGCCGGCGCACTGGCCGATCACGGCCGGCGGTTCCAGCGCGGGCCGCCCGGGTGGGAAGGACACACTCATGACCTGGACCTGGCGCTACGAAGGCGATGACGGCACCATCACGATGGTCGGCGGGGACTCGACCTCCGAGTCGTTCACCAGCCAGGGAGACGCTGAGACGTGGCTCGGGGAGACCTGGCGTGACCTGCTCGATGCGGGGGTGGCGCAGGTGACGCTCCTCGATGCCGGCCGTCGCATCTACGGGCCGATGAGCCTGCGCCCGGTGACCTGAGCCGCCTCCGCCCGTGCCGGTCCCGACCGGTGCCGGTCCCGATTCGTGCCGACCGAACTACCTCTTGACGAGAGGTCGGCTAACGGCGTTAGCTAGCAGTGTTGGCTAGCGGCGTCGGCCTGTCCGGTGTGGTCCGGCCGGCCGAACCATCGAGATCGCTTAGGCTGGCGCCGGGCCGCTCCGGTCGGCAGAGAGGGTGCAGATCTTGACCGAGCACAACAACCCGTCCACTCTGGCTGAAGCGCATTACCTCGCCCCCGGATGGTTCACTCGTAACGTGGCCAACCGCGCCGTCGCGGCGTTGACCCGGGCGGGGATCAGCCTCCTGGGCAGCCGGATCCTCGAGGTACGCGGCCGGATCAGCGGCGAGCCGCGCCGGACCCCGGTGAACCTGCTCATCTTCGACGGGCAGCAGTACCTGGTCTCGGCGCGAGGACATGGCCAGTGGGTGCGTAATCTGCGCGTGGCCCAGGGCGAGCTGTACCTGCTGCGTGGCCGGTCGCGCACGCGTTACTCCGCGATCGAGCTGGATCCGGCGGCGAGCGTCGCCGTGCTGCGGGCCTACCTGCGGCGGTGGAAGGCCGAGGTCGGCGCCTTCTTCGACGGGGTCGGGCCGGGCTCGTCCGATGAGGAGATCCGTCGGATCGCGCCCCGCCATCCCGTCTTCGTGATCACGCCGGCGTGAACACAGGGACGGCAACCTCACCGGTGCGGGCGGAATCCGGGTCGGCGCCGGCGCGGGGAGCACGGTCGGTGGCGGAGGTGCGGCCGGCCGGCGAGCTGCCGTTGCCCAGGATCGCGCCCCGCCCGGTCCTGGGCCCCGTCTCGCCGCGGGTCACCGAGATCATCACGGTCGCGCGAGGGGTGCTGGAGACCGAGGGGGCGGGGGCGCTGACGATGCGCCGGATCGGTGATCTCCTCGGTATCCGGGCGCCGTCGCTGTACAAGCATCTCGCGGGCAAGCCGCAGCTCGAGGCCAAGCTGATCGAGACCATGCTCATGGAGATCGGGGAGTTGCTCCACGACGTGGTCGACCGCAGCGGTTCCGCGGAGGTGGTCCCGGCCCTGCTGGCCGCGTACCGGGGCTATGCCCGAGCCCATCCGAACCTCTACCGCCTGGTCACCGCCGGTTCGCTGAACCGTCGGCTACTGAGCGCCGACGTCGAGGACTGGGCGGGGGAGCCGTTCTACCGGGCGGCCGGGGAACCCTATCTCGCGCAAGCCCTGTGGGCCGCCGCGCACGGCATGATGATCCTCGAACTGGACGGCCGCTACCTGCCAGGATCCGATCTCGACCGGACCTGGCAGGCGCTGGCCTCCGCTTTCCGCCGAACCGACCCGGCCGACGACCAACCTGGCTGATTCGATCCGATTCGATCCGGGGCAGCCGGCGGGCCCGGGGCCAGGCCTGGAGGCAGGCCCGGGTCAGGCCCGGGTGACGACCTTGGCGAGCACGTCGTCGATCCGATCGAGCAGCACCGCGTCGAGCGTCACGCCGGCAGCCTTGACGTTCTCCCGTACCTGCTCCGGCCGGGATGCGCCGATGATCGCTGAGGCGACGTTGTCGTTCTGCAGCACCCAGGCGATGGCGAGCTGCGCCATCGACAGCCCGGCGTCCGCGGCGATCGGCCGCAGCTCCTGCACCGCGGTCAGCACGTCGTCGCGCAGCAGCCGGGAGATGAAGGTGGAACCGGTTCCACCGGTGGCCCGGCTGCCGGTCGGCGGTGGCTGACCGGGCAGGTACTTGCCGGTGAGCACGCCCTGGGCGATCGGCGACCAGACGATCTGGGAGATCCCGGCCTTCCGGCTGACGGGCACGATGTCGGCCTCGATGGTCCGCCACAGCATCGAGTACTGCGGCTGGTTGGAGATGATGCGGTCCAGCCCCAGCTCGCCGGCCAGCCGGACGGCGTCGCTGATCTGCTCGGCGCTCCACTCGGACACGCCGACGTAGAGCACTTTGCCGGCGCGGACGAGGTCGTCGAAGGCCCGCAGGGTCTCCTCGACCGGCACCGTTGGGTCGTACCGGTGTGCCTGGTAGAGGTCGAGGTGGTCGGTGCGCAGACGGCGCAGCGAGGCGTGCGCGGACTCGATGATGTGCTTGCGACCGAGGCCCTTGTCGTTCTCGCCCGGGCCGGTGGGCCAGTAGACCTTGGTGAACAGCTCGTAGGACTCCCGGCGCACGCCCTGCAGCGCCTCGCCCAGGACGCTCTCGGCGCGGGTACCGGCGTAGACGTCCGCGGTGTCGAATGTGGTGATGCCCTCGTCGAGGGCGGCACGCACACAGGCGGTCGCCGCATCCGCCTCGATCTGGTCACCATGGGTGATCCAGTTGCCGTAGGAGATCTCACTGACCGACAGGCCGCTGCGCCCGAGACGTCGATGCTTCACGTGACGACCTTAGCCGTCGGCCCTGACCGTCGATCAGGGGCGCGGGCCGGAGCGGGAGACCCGCGGGCGGGGGAGTCGCCAGCGCCGCGGCAGTAGCGCGCGCTGCACGGCGTAGGCCCGCACCCGCACCCGGGAGTCCGGGTACTTCTCCGCGACGCGCCGGCTCACCTGCCAGGAGAGCAGGAGCGAGTCGATGACGACCGCGACGATCCCGAGCAGCATCAGCAGGGTCGCGGCCAGCTTGATCGATGCGTTCGGGACCAGTCCGCCGACGAAGTAGACGATGGCGATCGGCAGGAAGAACGACCCGACGTTGATCCGCGTGTCCACGAAGTCGCGGGCCAGCACGCGCTCGGGCGCGCGTTCACGCGGTGGCAGCCGGCTGACGTCGCCGGACATCATCGCCGCGCGGTACTCCTGGCTCTGCCTGCGTCGCGCCGCCCGCGCCTCCTGCTTGTTCGCCGGGGCGCCGAGCGCCCCACCGGGCTTCGTACGGGCGGCCCGCGCCTCCGCCCGGCGGGGCGTGGGTCGGCCCTTGGCCGCCGTGCGCCGCGGATCGGCGACCTTCTCCTGTTCGGCCCTCTCCACCTGCTCGGCGATCGGATCCCCGGCGATGGGACCGGAGCCGGCATCGGAGCTGGCGGAGCCGCGTCGTTTCAGCAGAGCCATCAGGGCAGCGCCAACATCTGGTCGAGAGCCTTCCGGGCATAGGGGGCCATGTCCGGGTCGACGGTGATGCGGTTCACCGTCTCACCCCGCACGAGGGACTCCAGCGCCCACACGAGGTGGGGCATGTCGATCCGGTTCATGGTGGAACAGAAACACACCGTACGGTCCAGGAAGACCACGGTCTGGTCAGGGTGCCTCGTCGCCAGCCGCTGCACCAGGTTCAGCTCGGTACCGATCGCGAACGCCGATCCGGCGGGAGCGGCATCGACGACCGAGATGATGTACTCGGTCGAGCCGACGAGGTCGGCCGCGGTGACGACCTCCCGCCGGCACTCCGGGTGGGCGAGCACCGTCACCCCGGGGATCCGGCGGCGGACTTCGTCGACACTATCGCGGGTGAACCGGCCGTGTACCGAGCAGTGACCCCGCCAGAGGATCATCTTCGCCTCGCGCAGCTGCCGGCTGGTCAGTCCTCCCGAGGGCTTGCGGGGGTCGTAGACGACGCAGTCCTGCTCGCTCATCCCCAGCTCCCCGATGGCGGTGTTGCGGCCGAGGTGCTGATCCGGCAGGAAGAGCACCCGGGCGCCCCCACGCTCGCCGAAGGCCCACTCCAGCGCGCGCCTGGCGTTCGACGACGTGCAGATCGTCCCGTCGTGGCGCCCGGTGAACGCCTTGATCGCGGCCGAGGAGTTCATGTAGCTCACTGGAACGGTGCCGGCGGCGACTCCCGCGTCGAGCAGATCGTCCCAGGCCTGCTCGACCTGCTCGGCTGTGGCCATGTCCGCCATCGAGCAGCCGGCGGCAAGGTCCGGCAGGATCACCTGCTGGTGCGCGCCGGTAAGGATGTCGGCGCTTTCCGCCATGAAGTGCACGCCGCAGAAGACGATCGCCTCGGCCTGCGGCCGCGCGGCGGCCTGCTGGGCCAGCTTGAACGAGTCGCCGGTCACGTCGGCGAAAGCGATGACCTCGTCGCGTTGGTAGTGGTGCCCGAGGATGAACGCCCGATCACCCAGCGCCCGCTTCGCCGCCGCGGCGCGGGCTGTGAGGGTCGGATCGGCCGCCGGGGGGAGTTCACCCGGACAGTCCACGCCACGCTCGCTGGCCGGGTCGGCCTGGCGTCCGAGTAGCAGCAGGGCCAGCGGTGACGGAGTCACACCGACCCGGTCGAGGGCCGGGTCGCGAGCAGGGATCGGGCCGCGAGCAGGGATCGGGCCGCGAGCAGGGATCGGGTCGCGCCGCAGGGCCGGGTTGGTGGTCATGGCACTCCTCCGGTCGACCGGCCCTCGGCCTGGCCGCCTCGTCGTCCGCGGCGGCCGATCGAACGATCCCGCCGGACCCGTCCACGAATGGTCGATGAGACTCTAACTCCCGGCGCCATCGTATGCCGAGCTCTTCGTGGTCAGCTGGCGGCCAGACGAAGGTCACTAACGTGAACGGGAGTGACCACCGTCTCCAAGCATGGTCGGGATCTCGACGTGGTTGGCCCGCGCCGGCATCGCTACCATAGGAAGCGGATCCCGGCCGACGGTGTTGGGCATGGATGTCGGCACAGTGGCAGTGCCGTGCCCGGGGGGGTGTGCGCCGGATGGTCGGCGGCGCCCTGCGTACAAGTCAACCGGAACTAGTGGCCTGGCTTGCCAGGCACGTCCACCAAGGGCAGGAGTAGTCCCTATGACCGTTCAGGACACCACCGCACCCGCGACGCAGTCCTCGAGCGTCGTCCTCACCGACACCGCCGCAGGCAAGGTGAAGACCCTGCTTGAGCAGGAGGGTCGGGATGACCTCAAGCTGCGTATCGCGGTGCAGCCCGGAGGCTGCTCGGGCATGCGCTACCAGCTGTTCTTCGACGAGCGGTCCCTCGACGGCGACACCGTCCTCGATTTCTCCGGTGTCAAGGTGGCGGTGGACCGGATGAGTGCCCCGTACCTCGGCGGGGCGACGATCGACTTCGTCGACACGATCGAGAAGCAGGGTTTCACCATCGATAACCCGAACGCCCAGGGTTCCTGCGCCTGCGGCGACTCGTTCCACTGATGCGCTGAGCACCGGGCCGCACCTCCTGCTCGGGCCGCGTCTCGGCGCGAGCCCCGGGGCGCGGTTCGGTGACCGGTTGATCAGACCGGAACGTTCGGGAGAGCCCGGTCCGACCTTTGTTCGTCGGACCGGGCTCTCCCGCATGTGTTGTGTCGGTATCCGCTTGTGTCGGTATCCGTCGTTTCCATTGCCTGCGGGTCCATTGCCTGCGGGCCGCCGGAATCACGGGACACCGCGATCTGACGCCTCCGTAATGACGCGTGTGAACCAGCGCGAGCCGGTGGTTCCGGGCTTCGGGGCAGGCCGGTAAGCTCCTTGATCGTGCGTATCGCCGTGACTGGTTCCATCGCCTCCGACCACCTCATGCGCTTTCCTGGAAAGTTCGCCGAGCAGTTGCTCGCCGACCAGCTTGAGCGGGTCTCGCTGTCCTTCCTCGTCGACGAGCTCGTGATCCGGCGGGGCGGAGTGGCGGCCAACATCGCCTTCGGCCTGGGCCGGCTGGGCCTGCGCCCGATCCTCGTCGGCGCGGTCGGCGAGGACTTCGCCGACTACCGTTCCTGGCTCGACCGGCACGGTGTGGACACCGCCTCCGTGCGGGTCAGCGAGATCGCGCACACCGCGCGGTTCGTCTGCACCACCGACGAGGACCTCAACCAGATCGCGTCCTTCTACCCGGGTGCGATGAGTGAGGCCGCCGACATCGAGCTGAGGCCGATCGCCGAGCGGTTCGGCGGCCTGGACATGGTGATCGTCAGCCCCAACGACCCCGGGGCGATGCTGCGCCACAGCGAGGAGTGCCGACAGCGGGGATATCCGTTCGCGGCGGACATCTCCCAGCAGCTCGCGATCATGGAGGGCCCGCAGATCCGCGAGCTCGTCGTCGGTGCGGCCTACCTGTTCTGTAACGAGTACGAGAAGGCGCTGCTCGCCAGCAAGACCGGCTGGTCGGACGAGGAGATCCTGGCCAGGGTCGGCGTCCGGGTGACCACGCACGGCAAGGATGGTGCGGTCATCGAGGCCCCGGAGAGCGACCCCATCCGGGTCCCGGTCGTTCCCGCCCGCGCCACCCCGGATCCCACCGGAGTCGGGGACGCCTTCCGGGCTGGGTTCTTCGCCGGCCGGTCCTGGGACCTCTCGCTCGAACGCTCCGCCCAGGTCGGCTCCCTGCTCGCCACCCTGGTCCTGGAGACGATCGGCACCCAGGAGTACACGGTGGAGCCGTCGGAGGTGCTTAAGCGTCTCACCGAGGCCTACGGTTCCGACGCCGCCGCCGAGATCGCCGAGCATCTGCCGACAATCTGAGCCGGAAGATTATACAAGCCGCCGGATGACGAACGCCTCCCCGCCCTCCGGGAGCGGGGAGACGCCCACCAGCTCCTGACCCCGCAGCCGGCACCAGGCCACGACGTCCGCGCCGGCGGCGGGATCGTCGGCCCAGAGCGTGATGGTGCCGGTCACCGGAATCCCGCCGAAGGCGCGGGCCAGATCGATGATCGGCAGCGGGCAGCGCCGTCCTCGCGAGTCGACCGTGTGCGGCTGTTCCGTCATCGGATTGTCGGCGTCAAAGCCCGGCGGCGCCCAGCCGGTCCCGCACGGCGCGCACGGCCGCGGGCAGCGCCGTCAGCAGGGCGTCGAGGTCGGCCCGGGTCGACTCGCGGCCGAAGGAGATCCGCAGGTTGCCGTGCGTCAACGCGCCCATGGCGACCAGGACATGGCTCGGGGCCAGGGTGTCGGATGTGCAGCTCGACCCGGAGCTCACGGCGATTCCGGCCCGGTCGAGCTCGGTCAGCAGTGCCTCGCCCTCGACGTAGAGGCAGGAGAACGCGCTGATGTGCGGAACCGTCGCTGCCCGGTCCGGGTCGCCGAGTAGTTCCACGCCGTCGACGAGTTCGGGCAGCCGGCGGCGCAGCTCGGCCACGTAGCCGGCGAGCCGGGGCGCCTCCGCGGCGAGTTCACCCGCCCGGGCGCTCAGCGCCGTGGCGGCGGCGGCGACGGCGGGGACGTTCGGATAGCCCGCAACCCGACCGCCCTCCCGCTCGTCGACGGGACCGGGACTGCGCCAGCGGGTCCCGGTGCGCACGGCGAGAACGCCCACCCCGGGTGGTCCGCCGAACTTGTGGGCACTCGCGGTGAGCAGATCCACCCCGAGGTCGGCCAGGTCGACGGGGATGTGGCCGACTGTCACGGCGGCATCGGTGTGCAGCGGCACCCCGGCGGCGCGCATCCGTTCGGCGACCTCGGCGACCGGCTGGATGGTCCCGACCTCATGGTTGGCGTGCTGGAGGCTGGCGACGGCGGTACCGGCGACGGGGGTGAAGCCGGCGGGGTCGATCCGGCCAAGATGATCCACACCGACCCTGACGACCCGTCCACCGGCCTGTTCGTGCCGCTGCGCAGCGTGCAGGACGCTGGAGTGCTCGACCGCGCTGACCATGACGACGTCACCCGCGCGCCGCCGGGCCGCCGCCGTGCCCAGCAGGGCCAGATGCGCCGCCGCCGACCCGCTCGCGGGAAAACTGATCTCGTCCGGCCGAGCCCCGAGTACGCTCGCGACGGTCTCGCGCGCCGCGTCGAGCAGCATGCGCGCCCGGCGGCCCTCCCGATACAACCGTGCCGGGTCGGCCCAGCCATCCTGAAGGGCCACTAGCAGAGTCTCGCGCGCGGCAGGGTGCAGCGGCGTGGTCGACGCGTGGTCGAGATAGGCCGGCACCTGTGAAACGGTACGCCGTGAACGGCCGGGAGGGGCGTGCGTCACAGGCGCTGACGGGGGCCTGAGGCGAGAAGGTTCGCGGCCGCTGAGATACGCTGCTGCCGCACCATCTACAGCGTGTCGAAGACAGCATGTCGTCCGGTTGGATCGGCGGGGCGACATGGCGTTTCCAGGGGGTCTCGCGCGCGGGGACGAACGCTGTCCGCCCCCGCGGCCGCGGCCCGCTCGTCGTGGGAGGCAGGACCTGGTGAGGAGATCCTTCGGTCGGACCCGGCCGTCGCTCGCGGATGTCGAGGACACGCCGACGACGCCGGCTGGCTCCGACACACGCGCAGCCGCGGTGTCCGCGGTCGGCGTGCACGGGACGCGGCACATCCGGCCGCTTCGGCGTGTCCTGCGTCTCAGCGCCGCGCTCGCTGTCGTGGGGATCATGGCGACCGCCTGCGACAGGCCCACATTCGGCTATCCCGAGGGCGTGACGAACCACACGCCGCGCCTTCTCAACATCTGGCAGGGTTCGGCGATCGCGGCGCTCGCCGTCGGTGTGCTCGTCTGGGGAATGATCTTTTACGCGGTCATCGCCTTCCGGAAACGCAGCGACGTACTTCCCCGCCAGGTGCGCTACAACCTGCCGGTCGAGGTGCTCTACACCGTCGTGCCGGTGGTGATCGTGGCCGGGCTGTTCTTCTACACGGCCCGGGACGAGACCGAGGTCACCAAGCTTTCGTCGAAGCCCGACGTCACCGTCGACGTGATCGCCTTCCGGTGGAACTGGCAGTTCAAGTACCTCGACACCGGATCCGGCCGGCAGGGTGCCAACCCGATCGAGGTCACCGGTCGCCCCGGTGAGCCGGCGGTGCTCGTGCTGCCGCAGAACCGCTCGATCCGTTTCGTGGAGAGCTCGCCGGACGTCATCCACTCGTTCTGGGTGCCGGAGTTCCTGTTCAAGCGGGACGTCATCCCCGGCCGGGTGAACCAGTTCGAACTGACCGTCACGAAGACCGGCACCTTCATCGGTCGATGCGCCGAACTGTGCGGGACGGACCACGACCGGATGAACTTCTATGTGAAGGTCGTGCCGCAGGCCGAGTACGACACGTTCATCGCGGACCGGGAGAACGCGGTGATCTCGGCGACGCCGGCCGCGTCGATGACCGGGACCGCCGCCACCACCGCAACCACCGGGAGTGGACAGTGACCCTCGTACAAGAACCGGGTGTCGGGCACGCCGACTCCCCGGCCCCCCACATCCCCCGGCGGACGAACCTGCTCGGCTATCTGCGGACGACGTCCCACAAGGACATCGCCGTCATGTACTTCGTCACGTCGTTCGTGTTCTTCATCGTCGCCGGCCTCATGGCCATCATGATCCGGGCGGAGCTGGCCCGCCCGGGGCTGCAGCACTTTTCCAACGAGCAGTACAACCAGCTGTTCACGATGCACGGCACGCTGATGCTGCTCATGTTCGCGACCCCGATCGCCTTCGCGTTCGGGAACTTCCTAGTGCCGCTGCAGATCGGCGCGCCGGACGTGGCGTTCCCGCGGCTGAACGCGCTGTCCTACTGGTTCTTCCTGTTCGGCAGCCTGACGGTGATCTTCGGGTTCCTGACCCCGAACGGGTCGGCGTCCTTCGGCTGGTTCGCCTACTCGCCGCTGAACAACGGGGTGTACTCGCCGGGGGCCGGGTCGGACCTGTGGATCCTGGGGCTGACGGTGTCTGGTCTGGGCACCATCCTCGGCGCCGTCAACATGATCACAACGATCCTGACGATGCGGGCCCCGGGCATGACGATGTTCCGGCTGCCGATCTTCTGCTGGAACTTCCTGGTGACCTCGATCCTCGTGCTGGTCGCCTTCCCCGTGCTCGCCGCGGCGCTGCTCGCCCTGGAGGCCGACCGGCGCTTCGGCGCGCACGTGTTCGACGCCGCCAACGGTGGCGCGCTGCTCTGGCAGCACCTGTTCTGGTTCTTCGGCCACCCCGAGGTCTACATCCTCGCCCTGCCGTTCTTCGGCGTCGTCAGCGAGATTCTGCCGGTCTTCTCCCGCAAGCCGCTGTTCGGCTACAAGGGTCTGGTCTTCGCCACCATCGGCATCGCCGCCCTGTCCGTCGCGGTGTGGGCGCACCACATGTTCGTCACCGGCGCGGTGCTGCTGCCCTTCTTCGCCTTCCTGTCCTTCCTCATCGCGGTGCCGACCGGGATGAAGTTCTTCAACTGGATCGGCACGATGTGGCGCGGGCAGCTCACCTTCGAGACGCCGATGCTGTTCTGCGTCGGCTTCCTAGTGACCTTCCTGTTCGGTGGCCTGACCGGGGTGCTGCTGGCCAGCCCGCCGATCGACTTCCACGTCAGCGACAGCTACTTCGTCGTCGGCCACTTCCACTACGTCATCTTCGGGACCGTGGTGTTCGCCGCCTTCGGCGGCACCTACTTCTGGTTCCCGAAGGTCACGGGCCGGATGATGAACGACCGGCTCGGGAAGATCCATTTCTGGACGGTCTTCCTCGGCTTCCACCTGACCTTCCTGGTGCAGCACTGGCTCGGCGTGCAGGGTATGCCCCGCCGGTACGCCGACTACGGACCGGACGACGGGTTCACCACGCTGAACACGATCTCGTCCGCGGGTTCGTTCCTGCTCGCCGTGTCGACGCTGCCGTTCATCTACAACCTCTGGCACTCCTACCGCAAGGGCCTACTCGCCGTCGTCGACGACCCCTGGGGCTACGGGAACTCGTTGGAATGGGCGACGTCCTGCCCGCCGCCGCGGCACAATTTCCGGGCGCTGCCGCGCATCCGCTCCGAACGCCCGGCCTTCGACCTGCACTATCCGGCCACGATTGGCCGGGTCGACTACCACGCGACTCCCGAGATCAGTTAAGGCGGCCATGGCATGAAGGTGGAAGGCATCATCTTCAACTTCTTCGGGGTGTTCGCCGGGGCCGCCGCGCTGGTGTACTGGTTCTGGTCGAAGGACCCGACCGGCACGGCCGCGCTGACCCTCACCACGGGGCTCGGCCTGCTCGTCGGCGGCTACCTGGTCTTCACTGGCCGGCGGATCGGCATGCGCCCGCAGGACCTGCCGGATGCGGAGATCGCCGACGGGGCGGGGGAGCTCGGGCACTTCACCCCGGGCAGCTACTACCCGTTCTTCATCGGGGCCAGCTCGGTGACGGCGGCCATGGGCCTCGTCTTCGGCGTCTGGCTGATTGTTCTCGGTGCGCTTCTGGTCGTGGTGTTCGTGACCTGCCTGGTCTTCGAGAACTTCTGGCACCCGCCGGTGCCCGAGGACTGATCCCGCCCGGGTCGGGGGGTCCCCCTTCCCAAGGCCCGCTCAGGGAGCCGTGGCCACCGCCGTGTCGACCGCTGCGGCGGCGGCCTGGCTCGCGGTCACCCATCGCTCCAGGACGGCCCGGGCGGCGCCGGAGTCCACCGCCTCGGCCGCCCGGGGCAGGGCGGCGCCGATCTGCTCGGTGACGGGGGCGTCGGAGGGGCCGGCCGCGGCGACCAGGGCGGTGGCGGCGGCGAGCAGGACCGCGTCGCGGACGGGTCCGGGCTCACCGGCGAGCACCGACCGGGTGACGGCGGCGTTGTAACGGGCGTCCGCGCCGCGCAGCGCGGCGCGGTCCGCGACGTGGATGCCGACGTCGCGGGGGTCGAACCGCTCGCGGCGCGGCTGTCCGGCGCCGGCCGCGACGACCCACACGGCGGACGTCGTCACCGGGGTGAGCTCGTCGAGCCCGTCGTCGCCGCGGAACACCAGCGCCCGGGTGCCCCGGTCGGCCAGCACCCCGGCGACGACGGGAGCGAGCCGCGCGTCGGCGACGCCGATCGCCTGCGCGCCGGGGCGGGCCGGGTTGCTCAGCGGCCCGAGGATGTTGAACGCGGTGGGCACGCCGATCTCGCGCCGGACCCCGCCGACGTGCCGCATCGCCGGGTGGAAGACCTGGGCGAAGCAGAAGGCGATGCCTGCTGTAGCCAGGCACGCCTCGACGCCGGCTGGCGGCAGGTCGACCACGACACCGAGCTCCGCGAGCAGGTCCGCCGAGCCGCAGGATGACGACGCGGCCCGGTTGCCGTGCTTGACCACCGGCACACCCGCGCCGGCGACGACCAGCGCGGCCATCGTCGACAGGTTCACGGTGTGGGAACGGTTGCCGCCGGTCCCGCAGGTGTCCACGGCGCGGGCCCGTACCTGCTCGGACAGGCTCAGGGGCGTGGCACTGGCCAGCATGGCCCCTACCAGGCCGGCGATCTCCTCCGGCGTCTCCCCTTTGGACCGCAGCGATACCGCGAACCCGGCCACCTGCGCGGGCGAGGCGGCCCCCGCCATGATCTGGTGCATCGCCCAGGCGGTGCGCGCGGAGTCCAGGGACTCGCCCGCCAGCAACGCCCCGATCAGCTCCGGCCAGCTCGTCTCGACGGTCGGGAGAGCCCCGGCGGGGGGAGCGCCGACGGGGGAGTGGCCGGTGTAGGAGTGGGATGCGCTAACGGTGGTCATATCTCGGAAGCCCTGGATCTCAGTGGGCGAGCTGGGCGCCGGTGAGCGGCTGACGGGCCACGGCGCCGCCGGCACGCGCCCGCAGCAGTGTCACGACCGCCTCGGTGAGCAGACCCGGGTCGATCGGATGGGTGACCACCGCATCCGCCTGGGACCAGGTGGCGAGCCAGCGATCGTCCGGGCGGGCGACCAGCAGGATGGTCGGCGGACAGTTGATGACCTCGTTCTTCAGCTGCCGGCAGAGCCCCATGCCGCCGCTGGGGGTGGCCTCCGCGTCGAAGATGCACAGATCCGCCTCGTGATGATCGACCACGCCGATCGCCTCGGGGGCGTCGGCGGCCTCGACGAACTCAATCGGACCGAGGCCAGCGGCGGGGAGACGGCCGATCGCGTTCCGGACGTGTTCGCGCACATCCGCTCGGTCGGCGTAGACGAGGATGGTGATCATGTCGTCCGCGGGCCTTTCGCGAGAGGTGACCATCGCCGACCGGCGGTGAGCCGGCCAGCGGTGAACTGCGGACCGCCCTCCAGGCACCTCGGGCTCCCAGGTACCCCGGACATCCGGGCACCTCGGAAGTGGACGCTGCCATGTGAGAGTTGTCCCGTGCAGGCTACCTCCCGCGGACCGTCGGACGTGACCCGTGTCGCGTCGCCCGCCGGGTCCTCGCCGGGCCGGGTGGGGCCGGGAGCACAGACCCCTGGTTGCCTTCGGATCGTCGCAGGAGTGATACTGAGACTTGTTCTCAATCGGTGGACCCTGATGCCGGCCGGACCGCGTGACGCCTCGATCGCCGCCGCCGGCGGCCCGGGGCGTTCCACCGCCGTACGACGGGCGTGATCCTATGAACAACCAGACCGATCTTCGTCTCACTTCGCAGCGGATGGCCGTGCTGGCGGTGCTGGCGGCGGCCCGCGACCACCCGACCGCGGCCGAGGTCTACGAACGGGTGCGGACCGTGTCCCCGGGGATCGGCAGCGCGACCGTATACCGCACACTGGCGTTGCTGGTGTCCGCCGGTCGAGCGATCGAGCTGCGCCTGGGCGGCGGCCCGGCGGCCCGGTACGACGCCAACACGAGTCGTCACGACCACGTGGTCTGTGGCGGATGCCGTCGGGCGGTCGACATTGATCACCCCGTCCCCGACGGGATGATGGCGGAGATCGCGTGCCGCTCGGGATTCGCCATCACCGGGTACGACCTGCAGTTCCGGGGGCTGTGCCCGGATTGTCAGGCGAACGGCTCCGGCCCGGCCCGCGGCGCGGACAGGACCGGTCAATAGTGAACACCCATCCACAAGGAGCACTTCATGCCGAAGCTTGACGGCACCAAGACCCACGAGAACCTCAAGGAGGCGTTTGCCGGCGAGAGCCAGGCGAACCGGCGTTACCTCTACTTCGCCCGCCGGGCCGACATCGAGGGGCTGACCGACGCATCGTCGCTGTTCCGCGACACCGCGGAGGGCGAGACCGGGCACGCCTTCGGGCACCTGGATTTCCTCGCGGAGGTCGGCGACCCGGCGACGGGCGAGCCCCTTGGCACGACCATGAAGAACCTGGTCAGCGCCGTTGCCGGCGAGACCTACGAGTTCACTGCCATGTACCCCGGCTTCGCCAAGACCGCCCGCGAGGAGGGCTTCGAGGAGATCGCGGACTGGTTCTCGACCCTCGCCCGGGCGGAGAAGACCCACGCCGGTCGGTTCAAGAAGGCCCTCGACGCGCTGTCGGCCGAGGAGACGGCCGACGCCTGATCGTCGGGGTTTCTCGATCGACCGGGCCGGGGTGGCGGGGCGATGCCAGTAGTCCCCGTCGCCACCCCGGCCCGTATCGTCGCTCCCGCGCCGTGGGCCCTCGGCCGTTCCTGGACCGCTCGCCCGTTCACGGATCCCAGCATTTCCGGACAGGAGATCGCACGATGGCGCTGACCATCGCCGACATCACCACCGACCACCAGGCGTACACGGAGCGCCGGCCGCGGCTGCGCAGTCAGATGATCCTGGTGCGCGCCGAACGCCGGGTACGGGTCGGGGACATCGTCGTCCTCGAGTTCGAAAACGAGCAGACGCTGCGCTACCAGGTGCAGGAGATGGTCTACACCGAGCGGCTGACCGCCTCCGCCGACGTCGCCCACGAGATCGATGCGTACTCCCGCCTGCTGCCCTCCAGCCACGTCCTCACGGCGACGGTGTTCATCGAGCTCTCGGTTCTGGAGACTGTCCGCGAGGAGTTGGGGCGGCTTGCCGGGCTGCAGCACAGTCTCGCCCTGGAGATCGGCGGGACCCGGGTGGCGGGCGAGGAGATCCCCGGCCTTGACGAGGATCCCGATGTGACCACTGAGACCGTCTCCGTGCACATGGTGCGCTTCGCGCTGACCGATTCGCTCCGGGATGCTTTCCGCGACCCCGAAGTGCTGGTCGAGCTCGTCGTGGAACACCCGGAGTACAGCGAGGCGACGCCGTTGACCGGAGCCACCCGGCGTGCCCTCATCGCGGATCTCGCGTTGCGGTCCTGACCGGCCCACTCGGCCGGCGCCGACCTGTCACGGCCGGTCGCAGCCGGTCGCAGTCGGTCACGGTCACGGCCGGTCGCGGGTCCCCGGTCGCGGGTGAGGTCGGACACGTCCGCGGGCAGTCGGTTCGCGCGCGGCGGGATGGGTAGGCGGAACACCTAGGGCACGCGTCCGTGTCGGCACGTCCGCCCACCCGTCAACGTCAGCACGTTCATCCACGTCAGGGAGCCACCCGTGACCGATGACCAGCTACGTCCCGACCGCACCCGCCCCGGCGCCGCTGTCCCGGCCGGCGTCCCCTCCGCGCAGGGCACGGCCGCGCGGGCCGCGCTGCACCGCCTCGCCGAAGGTAAGGACGAGCGAGCGGCGCTCGGCGATCTCGCCGTCGCCGAGGTCCTGCTGCCCGACCTCGGTAACGACATCACCGATCTGTCGGAGGAGGACGACAGCGTCCTGCAGCTGCCGGTGGCCGAACGGCAGGACGGCACCCAGTTCGTCCCGACGTTCACCTCTGAGCAACGCCTGGCCGAGGCGCTGCCGGAGGTGGCGCGTTACCGCACGGTCCAGGTGGCAGCACTGGGCCGGATCTGGCCGTCCGATGATCTCCTGCTCGCGGTCGATCCCGGCTCGGAGGGCGGCATCGCCCTGCCGGCGGACGGCCTGCGGGCGCTCGCCGCGATGTCCGGCTGAGGCCCGCCCGGCGTCACGTCACGTCGCGGTCGGGGGCCACGTCGCGGTCGGGGGTGTCCGTGTTGGCTCGACCGTGCCCGCCGAACGGCGCTGGCGGGCCGGTGTGTCGCGGGTGAGGCACGCAACATCGGCCGGGTCAGCCTTGTTGCTCCGCATCGTTCGTAGGCCGACTGACATCGCTGTGACCTGCGTTTTTCCAGTTGCGGCAGGGCTTTGCCGGGCACGCGAGGCAGCCGCCACGATGATCCGGGGCGGTCATCGACGGGTCGTAGTCCTACCGAACGTCGAACCTACGGTGGCGCGTGGGCCGTCCCGTGCCAGAATGACCGACGTGGCCTCAGCCCCCGTCCTCGAGAAGGCTCCTCCACCGCACCCGACGGCCAACCGTCCCTCGATGGTCTCGGTTGGCACGGTCGTGTGGCTGTCATCGGAGCTGATGTTCTTCGCGTCCCTGTTCGCGATGTACTTCACGATCCGTTCGGTCAACAGCGGCAACTGGCCGCCGGCTACCGGCGACCCTGCCGGATCCGAACACGGACCCGTGGAGCTGCACGTCGGGTACGCGTTGTTCTTCACCGTGATCCTCGTTCTGTCCAGCGTCACCTGCCAGCTCGGCGTGTTCGCCGCCGAGCGTGGTGACGTGTACGGGCTACGGCGCTGGTACCTGATCTCGCTGATCATGGGTCTGGTGTTCGTCGGCGGCCAGGTGAACGAGTACTTCAGCGAGAACAAGTTCACGATGGCGTCGCACGCCTACGGATCGGTGTACTACCTGACCACCGGTTTCCACGGGCTCCATGTGATCGGCGGTCTCGTCGCCTTCTTGATGGTGCTGGGCCGATCGATGTACGGGCGCTTCACGCCGGAGAAGGCGACCTCGGCGATCGTCGTGTCGTACTACTGGCACTTCGTCGACGTTGTCTGGATCGCCCTCTTCGCGACCATCTACCTCCTCCAGTGAGCGACATGACTGCATCCTCGGGCACGCCGTCGGGCATCCCACCGTCGGGCACTCCGGCGCCGGGCACCCCCGCGCCGGGCACCCTGGCGTCGGGCACTGCGGCGTCGCGATCCTCGGTGCCGGTCGCCGCCACGAAGCGGTTCTCGGGCGGGCGCCGTTCGCCCGCGCGTCGTCGCCGGAGGTCCTCCGCGCTGGTCATGGTCCTCGGCCTGCTGGCCACGGGGGTGCTGTGGACGGTGCTCGCGCCGGGCGGCAACGCCGCGCAGACCCCGGACGCCAACGAGGCGGTCCGGCAGGGCCGGGCGCTGTACCTGCAGGGCTGCTCGACCTGCCACGGGCTGGGAGCGCAGGGCACGAACACCGGGCCCAGCCTCATCGGCGTCGGCGCCGCCGCGGTGGACTTCCAGGTGTCGACCGGCCGGATGCCGCTGGCCGCCCCCGCCGCGCAGGCCGACCGCAAGCCCCCGATCTACTCGGCGACCCAGATCGACCAGCTCGCCGCGTACATCCAGAGCCTTGGCGGCGGCGAGGAGATACCGAAGGTCACGGACGCGGCGCTCAACGACGCCGATCTGTCGCACGGCGGCGAGTTGTACCGGGCCAACTGCGCGCAGTGCCACCAGGCCGTCGGTCAGGGTGCGCCGCTGACCTACGGCAAGTTCGCCCCCTCGCTGAATGAGTCCACCCCGGTGCAGGTCGTCGAGGCCATGCGGACCGGGCCGGAGTCGATGCCGGTGTTCGGCCCGCGCCAGCTCAACGAGGAGGACGCGATCGCGATCGCGGCCTACATCAGGCACATGAAGGAAACGCCGAGCGCCGGTGGGCACAGCCTCGGTAACTACGGTCCGGTGCCCGAGGGGCTGCTGGCCTGGCTGGTGGGCGTCGGTGCCCTGCTGGGCGTGTGCCTGTGGATCGGAGCGAGGCAGAAGGTATGAGTGGAGTGACCAGACGGGCCCGGGAACGCCGGGGCCGGCGGATTCCGGTGCGGACCAGCCGTCCGTCCCGAGGGAGCGGCGTATGCACTACCCGGGCTACCAGGGCGAACCGGCCGATGAATCTGAGCAGGACTCGATGAGCAGCATCTTCAGAAGGGCGAAGCACCCGGTGGACACCTCCGGCCAGCCCGCCGGGGGATCCGGGGTGTCTGCCGGCGGCCCGGACGTCCCGGCCGGGACGCCGGACGGCCCGGAGGCCCTGGGCACGCCGCCCCACCAGACCGACTCGACCCGTGAGCCCGGGACCACGGCCGTTCGCCCGCGGGCGGGGGTTATCCAGCCGACCTACGGGGAACGGGCCGCCGGCGGGGTGACCGTCCGTCCGCCGCGCGCGCAGGACGTGGACCGCCGGGCCGAGCGGCGGGCGGAGCGGCTGATCGCCGGCTGGTTCTTGATCTCGGTGATCGGCACCGTCGGGTTCGTCGTCACCAATTTCGTCGGTGACAAGCACAAGGCGTACTACACCCCCTCCCTCGGGGCCGCGCTGGGCCTCGCCGTTGGTGGGCTCGGCATCGGCCTGATCCTGTGGGCCAAGCGGCTGATGCCGCACGAGCAGGCCGTGCAGGAGCGCCACGCGTTCGCCTCCTCGAAGGAGGAGATCGCCGTCACCGAGGAGGAGATCGCGGCCGGGTTCGCCGACACCGGCCTCGCGCGCTACCCGTTGCTGCGCCGCACCCTGCTCGGGGCTGGCACCGTGCTCGGCGGGCTGATCGTGGTGCCGCTGCTGAACCTGACGAACGCCAAGCCGGGCAAGAAGCTCGACCACACGAGCTGGGTGAAGGGTGCCCGCCTCGTCACGGAGGACGGCCGTTACGTCAAGCTCGGCGACGTCGCCATCGGCGGCATCGAGACCGTATTCCCGGCCGTTCCGGTGACCGAGGCCGACGGCACCGTCGCGTACCAGCCGAAGACCGATATCCAGACCAAGGCCGACAGCACGACGATCCTCATCCGGCTGCCACCGGGGGTCGACCGCCCCCGCAAGGGCCGGGAGGACTGGGGCGTCGACGGCCACGTTGCCTACTCCAAGATCTGCACGCACGCCGGCTGCCCGGTCAGCCTGTACGAACAGCAGACCCATCATCTGCTCTGCCCCTGCCACCAGTCCGTCTTCGACGTGCGGGACGGCTGCCGGGCGATCTTCGGGCCGGCCAGCCGGTCCCTGCCGCAGCTTGCCATCGCCGCGGACAATGACGGGTTCCTCTACGCCCGTGACGGTGACTACCACGAGCCCGTCGGTGCCGCCTTCTGGGAGCGCTCATGACCACCGCCTCCGCCCCCGAGTTCGTCAAGCGGCCGGGCCCGATCCGGAAGGCCAACCGTGAGCTCGACGAACGGTTCGGCAACCAGGCCTTTCTGCGGCGCAACCTGAACAAGGTCTTCCCCGACCACTGGTCTTTCATGATCGGGGAGATCGCCCTCTACAGCTTCATCGTGCTGCTGCTGACGGGCATCTACCTGACCCTGTTCTTCGACCCGTCGAACACCGAGGTCATCTACAACGGTTCCTACGTCCCGCTCAAGGGCGTGGAGATGAGCCGGGCCTACGCCTCGACGCTGGACATCAGCTTCGACACCCGGGCCGGTCTGGTGTTCCGCCAGATCCACCACTGGGCCGCGCTGGTCTTCGTCGCGTCGATGGTCGTGCACATGTTCCGGGTGTTCTTCACCGGCGCGTTCCGCAAGCCCCGCGAGACCAACTGGCTGATCGGCATCGGTCTGGTCGCCCTGTCGATGCTCGAGGGCTTCGCCGGCTACTCGCTCCCGGACGACCTGCTCTCCGGCACCGGTCTGCGGATCGCGGCCTCGATCGCCCAGTCCATCCCGATTATCGGGACGTGGACGTCGTTCCTCGTCTTCAACGGGGAGTTCCCGGGCGTCAACTTCCTGCCCCGGCTCTATGTGACGCACATCCTGCTGGTGCCGGGCGTCCTGCTCGCGCTCATCGGCGCGCACCTGGGCATCCTGTGGCACCAGAAGCACACGGACTTCCCCGGGCCGGGCAAGACCGAGGACAACGTCATCGGCCACCGGGTCTTCCCGGTGTTCGCGGTGAAGTCCGGCGGGTTCTTCATGCTGGTCTTCGCGATGCTCGCGCTGCTCGGTGGTCTCGCCCAGATCAACCCGATCTGGATGTTCGGCCCGTACGACCCGGCGAAGGTCAGCGCGGCCTCCCAGCCGGACTGGTACATCGGCTTCCTCGACGGCTCGACCCGGCTCATGCCGCCGTGGGAATGGCGCGGCTGGGGACACACCCTCCCCGCGGTGTTCTGGCCGACTGCCGTCCTGCCGGGCATTATGTTCACGCTGGCGGCGCTCTATCCCGCGCTGGAAGCCAGGTTCACTGGGGACACGAAGCCGCACAACCTCCTGCAGCGGCCCCGGGAGGCGCCGACCAGGACCGCGATCGGCGCGATGGCGATCAGCTTCTACCTGGTGCTGATGATCTCCGGCGGTAACGACATCATCGCCAAGACCTTCAGCATCTCGCTGAACGCGATGACCTGGGCCGGCCGCATCGGGCTCATCGTCGTGCCACCGATCGCCTACGCGGTGACGAAGAAGATCTGCATCGCGCTCAACCAGAAGGACGCCGAGATCGAGCATCACGGCATCGAGACCGGGATCATCCGCCAGCTTCCCAGCGGGGAGTTCGTGGAGGACCACCGCCCGAAGCCAACTCCCATCCCCGACCATCCGCTCGTCCCGACGGACCGGTTCGAGCTGCCGGCGGCCAACGGGCACGGCGACGGTCACGGCAAGGGGCTTGCGCGCCGCGCCGGCAAGGCCGTGACCGGGTTCTTCGTCGAGGAGAAGCAGCCACCCGGCGGCGGCCGGCAGTAGCCGTCCGGCCTGACGGAGTACCTGACGGAGCAGCTGGCGTCAGTACGTGGCGTCCTGACGTCATGGCCTGACGTCACGTCAGGCCGACGGGAACCACTCGTCACCGTCATACGCACGTACCGGCCGGCCGGGGGCCGCACCGAATCCGGCCGCGGCGCGGATGGCGCCCGCGGCCGGCCAGCTCCACCCGCCCTCCAACCGCACGAGCCGTACCCCCGGCCCACTGAGCCAACGGGCGATGCGCTCGGTCTCCTCGACGGAGGCGCACGGGGCCGGGCCGGGCCGTGGCCGCACCGTCTCGGCGCTGGCGACCACGGCGTCGACCCAGGGCCGCGGATCGACACCGGGCGGCACGCTCGCCGCTGACACCAGCCGGCCGTGACGCACCACGGCCAGCTCCCAGCCGGCCTCGGCGGTCGGGGCCGCGGCGACGAGCTCGGCGACTCCGGTGAGAGCCGACAGCCGCTGGGCACGTGCGGCCGCGCGGACGAACGCGATCATCCGGTTCCGCTGGACGGCGGCCTCCTCGTAGCGCTGCTCGGCGGCCAGCCGGTCGATGCGCCGCGTCGAGGCGGCGATGACTCGGCCCGGATCGCCGGTGATGGCGGCCCGGGCGGCGGCGACGTGCCGGCCGTAGCTCGCCACGTCCTCCCGGCCGTCGCACGGCGCTCCGCATCTGCCGAGGTCGGCGAGGGTACAGGCGGGCCGGCGCACGCGCGGGGACAGGCGCCCGGAGCACTGGCGCAGCGGCACCGCGGCCAGCAGCGCCTCGGCGGCGGCGTCGGCGGCGCGGACACTGCCGAACGGCCCGAGATAGGTCGCGTCGTCACGGGCGGCGCGTACCCGTGAAAGCCGCGGGAACGGCCCGTCGGTGAGCTTGAGGTACACGGATCGCTCCGGGAAGCGGGATCGGCGGTTGTACGGCGGCTTGTACTCGGCGATTAGCCGCAGTTCCCGGACCTCGGCCTCCAGGGCGTGCGCGCAGCCGATCGCGTCGACCCGCTCAGCCAGCGCCACCATCTCCGCCATCCGGGTCCGGGGCTCGCTGGCGGTGAAGTAGGTACGGACCCGGGAACGCACCGAACGCGAGGTGCCGACATACAGGGCCCGTTCGTCGGCGTCCCGGAAGATGTAGACACCCGGGCCCGTCGGCAGGCCGTCGGCCAGGTGCCGTTTGCGTCGCTGGGCCGGCGACACCCGGGAGCTGTAGTCGTGCAGGTCCTCCAGGGTGGTCACGCCCGCGTTGCCGAGCCGTTCGAACAGCCCGTGCAGCACGTCGACGGTGGCCCGGGCGTCCGCCAGCGCCCGGTGGCGGGGTTCGACCGGGCTGCGGAACAGCGAGGCCAGCGACGTGAGCCGGCAGTCGGGACTCTCGTCTCTCGTGACCACCCGCCGGGCGATACGCAACGTGTCCAGATACTCCCAGTCGGGCACCGGATAGCCGCAGAGCTCGACGGCGGCGCGCAGGAAGCCGAGGTCGAACGGGGCATTGTGGGCGACAAGAACGGCACCGCGGGCGAACTCCAGGAAGGTGGGCACCACCTGCGCGACCGGCGGCGCCGTCGCCACCATCACGTCGGTGATGCCGGTGAGCACCGAGACCATCGGAGGGATGCCGACGCCCGGCCGGACCAGAGTGGCCATCTCGGCGAGGATTCGGCCGCCGCGGACCCGGACCGCGCCGATCTCGGTGATCTCGTCGGTTCCCGGGGAGGTGCCCGTCGTCTCCAGGTCGAACACGACGAAGGTCACGTCCGCCAACGGGCGACCGAGATCGTCCAGCCTGCCCTGCCCTGCCCTGCCCTGCCCTGCCGGGGCGGGGCGGCCGGGGACGGTCCGGGGTGGGATCTGGGCGCACGGCGTCACGGTAGGCCCCACCCCCGACAGTTTCACGCCCGGGATTGTCCGCCGGGCCCGGAGGCGAAAGCAGGTCCGCCTCGCCGCACGTCGTCACGGAGGTTCCGGGTCACGGGCCGGTGGAAAATGGTTAACGATACCTGATCCGTAGGGTGCTGGGTGTGCCACGGGACGGTATTGGCCATAGAATTCGCCGCGGTTGCCCCGTTTATGGTCCCGTCGGGGCAGTCCGGTGCTTCTGTCGGGGCGTGTGCTCAAACGTGCGGCCAACTCGGCAGGCCTGCGTGCGTCGAATGCGGAATCATGCCCAGGTGGCATGGTTCGAGACGAACGGCATTCGAGTGGCGCGGGTCGCGGTCGACTGTTCGAACGTTGACGTGATGGTGCGCTTCTGGTCCGCCGCATTGGGATACGAGGTGAGCCGGCGTGACGACGGGGTGATCCTGCGTCACCCGGCCGGCGCGGGACCCAAGCTCCTCCTCAGGCCCGGGGCGAAGCGCGATGCCGGCCGTAACCGGCTTTATCTGGATCTCTACGCCGTTGACGCGGAGCGTGTGATCGGCTGGTTGTCGACCCTCGGTGCCCGCCGGGTGTCCCGGTACGACGACGACGGGGAGAGCGAATACGTTCTCAAGGATCCGGAGGGTAACGAGTTCCGGGTGATGACGGTCGGGCCGGCGGGATTCGCGCGCCCCTTTGTCTGACACCCCGGCGGGCCGGGCTCCCACGGGGTTGGGTTCCCGGCGGGTCGGCGAGGGTGGAGCACGGTTTCGGAGAAGCGTGCTCCACACCACCGTCGCGTTCAGCGGAAAACGTGACGGCTCGACGGCCGGGTGAACGGCCATCGGCCATCGGGTGCTGTCGTCACGCGCCGGACGACCCGGTCGATAGGGTCGCAGCCATGTCGAGCGTCTTCACCCGGATCATCAACGGCGAGCTTCCCGGTCGCATCGTCTACTCCGACGAGCACGTGGTGGCGTTCCTGACGATCGCGCCGATCCGGCCGGGACACACCCTGGTCGTTCCCCGCACCGAGATTGACCATTGGATCGATCTACCCGATGATCTCCAGGTCGCGTTGTGGAGCGCCGCGGCGACGGTGGGCCGCGCCATCGACGCGGCCTTCCGACCTCGGCGGGTGGCCGCGCTCGTCGCCGGGCTCGAGGTCCCGCACGTCCACGTGCATCTCCTGCCGATCGAGGACGAGACGCAGATCGACTTCAGGCTCGCCGACCACAACCCCGACTCGGCCGAGCTCGATGCCGTGGCCGAGCGGATCCGTGCCGCCCTCGGCTGAGCCGGGTACCGGCCGGCGCGGATCTGGCTGTTCTGGCTGTTCTGGCTGTTCTGGCTGTTCTGGCTGTTCTGGCTGTTCTGGCTGTTCTGGCGGATCGTAGGGTTACGCGGCGGTCAGAGCTGGAACTTCGGTGGATCGACGGTGAACAGCGGTTCCCAGTTCAGGATGGCGTGCCCGGGTGGCGCATCGATGACGATGTTGTCCCGGACCCGCTGCCCGGCCTTGAGAGTCGACACCGACAGCCGCGGCGCGACGTTCTCGTAGCTGCCGTCGTACCGGGTGCCGTCGGAGGTCTGGATGTAGAAATCGGACGGTGAGGCGGACGTCGACCCGCGGCTCACCTCGACCGTCACGTTAATGACGTAGTAGGCCCCCTGGGCGGGCGCGTCGCCGTACTGGGTCACCTTGCCGGTGGTGGAGCAGACGCTGTTGAGGGTGACCCTGGCTTCGAAGTCGCTGACCGAGGAGGTGGCCCGGCCGACGGCGGTGCCGGAGCCGCCGATCGTCGCGGTGCCGGCCGCCGGCGCGTGCTGTGGCGTCACCGGAACGCAGCTCGGCACTCCGTTTGGCGGGGTCGCGGTCGGGGCGGCCGCGGTCGCGGTGGTATTCGGGAGGTCGGGCACGGTCACCGTCGGGGCCGGTGGGGAGGCGATCTCGGTGTCGTCACCGCCGCCCACCGCGAGGGCGATCACGACACCGAGCACGATGGCGGCGACCACGGCGAGGGGCACGATGATGAACAGCGGACTGGTCCGCTACCAGGGCGGAGGCGGCGGGCTGCCCTGCTGCTACCCGCCGGGCGGCGGGTAGCAGCAGGGGGGGTTCTGGTAGGCGTCGGGACCGCCCTGGTAGCCGACCGTCTCCGGGTATGGGGCACTCCCACCCTGGTAGGGCCCGGCAGCCGCGGCCGGGGGATGGTCCGGCTGCTGCCAGCCGCCCGGTTGTCCCCAGCCCTGCCCGACGCCGGGCTGTCCCCACCCTGGCGCAGCGCCGGGGTGCTGTGGGCCGCTGGGCTGCCCGCCCCACTGCTGCCCGCCCGGTTGCGGGACGGTGCCCGGCCAGGCGAGGCGTGTCTCCTCCGAGTCGGGCTGGTTCGGCTGGCCGGGCTGGGGCGCTCCCCACGGTGGGACCGGAGCCGGCGGGGGAGTAGAGGGCGAACCGGAGGCGGGGGTGCTGCCAGCGTCCGCGGGCTGGTGCCAGGGGTCATTCGGCTGCCTCCACGCCTCCTGGCTCCCGTCACCGCTGGGGGGCTGGTGAGGCGGGTTCTGGTCGGTCACGATGATCCTCTCAGGCGCAGCCAGGGCCGCGTTCGGAAGAAAACGAGCATAAGGGGCGCGCCTCGCGAGGCTACATAAGCCGACTTTCACCTGAGGCAATGCCCGCCCCGCCGTAGGCCGCCGACGTACCGATCCGGCCGGTAGCGGCCGTGAGTGCCCTGAGCTCTCCCGATAAGCTATACTGTCATCGTTCTCCCCGTCGGCTCCGGAGTCCCGCGTGCCTTGCTGTCTGGCCGGTTGGACGAGCCGTTGGAGATACGGCCCGTCCGGTTTGTCCGTCGTGCGCGTGTTGATGAACATTTCGTCGCCACCCTCGGATTCGCCGCATGAGTGAGCCGCTTCCGGCGCCGGTGCGGGCGCATGTCGTCGAGTTCGCCGAGCAGACGCTGGCGGATCTTCCCGAGCCGGAGGTCCCGCCGTCGCTGGTCGCGGTGCGCCGCTTCAAGCCCTCCCGCCGCGTCCGCCAGGGAGCTGTCCCGCTGGCCGCGGCGGTGGACGGTGACGTGTTCCGCGGCCAGGTCGCCGAGTGGATCCGCCGTCATCATCCCGAGCTTGTCGAAGCCGTCAGCTCGCCGGACGGACCGCCGCCCGCGGCGCCTCCCGAGAAGATCGCCGCGGTCGCGTACCTGCTGCGGGTCTCCGGCTGGCAGGAGCTGGTCCAGGTCGCTGCGGCGTCCACGTCGGAGGCGGCGGTCCGCAGCCAGGTCGACGAGGCCGAGCGGACGATACTGCGGCTCACCGAACAGCTCGAGACGAGCAAGCGCATCGCCGCGGCCGAGCAGGAGGAACTGCGCGAGCAGTTGCGGGCGGCCCGGGCGGAGGCGGACGAGGCTCGCCGGCGGCTGCGCTCGTCCACCGCCGGGATCCGGCGGGCCGAGGACGCCACGCGAGAGGCCCTGACCGCGGCCGAGGCGGCCCGGGACGCAGTCTTGGCCGTCAGCCGGGATGCCGAGGCGGAGACCCGGCGGCTGCGCGGCCGGGTGGCGGAGCTGGAGAGCGCGCTCGCCTCCACCCGCCGGGACAGCCGCGAGTCCCGCAGCGTCGATGACGCCCGGTTGCGCGTTCTCCTTGACACCCTGATCGCCTCGGCGCACGGCCTGCGACGCGAACTCGACCTCCCGACGATGGTCGCGAGGCCCGCGGATCTCATCGCTCGCGGCGGAGCCGGCCCGAGTAACGGCCCGCAGGCGTTCGCCGGGGCCCGCGGGCGGCCGGACGACGACCCCTCCCTGATCGACGAGGTTTTGGCCGTCCCCGGGGTCCATCTGATCATCGACGGGTACAACGTGACCAAGCGGGGCTACGGCCGCCTCACCCTGCAGGCCCAGCGTGAGCGGCTGCTGTCCGGACTCGGTGCGCTCGCGGGCCGCAATCCCGACAGCGAGGTCACGGTCGTCTTCGATGCCACCGCCGTCGTGGCCCGGCCGGTGGGTGTCGCCATGCCTCGGGGGGTGCGCGTGCTGTTCAGCCGGCCCGGCCAGCTCGCCGACGAGGAGATCGTCCGGCTGGTGCGGATGGAACCGGAAGGCCGCCCGGTCTTCGTCATCACCTCCGACCGGGAGGTCGCGGAGAACTGCGCCGCCGCCGGAGCCCGGGCGGTACCCTCGGCCGCTCTGCTGGCCCGCCTCGACCGGTAGGGGATCCGTCGGGCGGGACTTTCGTCGGGCGGGACTTGTCCGCCGAGAATTGTCGGACCCTGGACCTACCGTCGGTGAAGTCGGGAGATCGGTGCTCGGATTGTCTGTCGTCGCCGACCTCCACCGGTTCGGATCCGGAAGGTGCGCACGATGCTGATCGACTGTGACTCCTGCACCGCCCGTGGTGTCAGGTGCGCCGGCTGCATGATGACCGTCCTACTCCCGGCGCCGGGCCCGCCCGTCGGCTGGGACGCCGAGGAGCTCGAGGCATTGCGGTTGCTCGCCGACGCCGGTCTGCTGCCCCCGCTCGCCGACGTGCGGACGGCACTGCTGGACCAGGCGCCGCGGCGTCGCCGCGCCGGCTAGCCCGCCCGGCCGGGGGGCCGGCGCGGGCGCCGGTGGGGCCGTGGGAAAACGCGGTGGGACCGTGGGAGAATATGGGCGGATGCGCGTGCTGGCCGTCACGAACGATTTCCCGCCTCGTCCCGGCGGGATCCAGGCCTACGTGCACAACTTCGCCTCGCGGCTGCCCGGGGGCGAGATCGTCGTCTACGCCCCGGCCTGGAAGAACGCCGCGGCCTTCGACGCCGAACAGAACTTCCCGGTCGTGCGGCACACCACGTCGCTGATGCTGCCGACACCGGACGTCCTGCGCCGAGCCAGAGAGATCGCCCGGGCGGAGGGATGCGACACGGTGTGGTTCGGCGCCGCGGCACCGCTCGGGCTGCTCGGAGCCCGGCTGCGCCGCGACACGGCCGTGCGCAGGATGGTCGCGAGCACCCATGGTCACGAGGTCGGCTGGGCGGCGCTGCCGGGGGCGCGTCAGGTGTTGCGCAGCATCGGCACCGCGGCCGACGTCATCACCTATCTGACCAACTACACCCGGGCCCGGGTCCGGCCCGCCTTCGGCGGCCATCCCACCTTTGCCCGGCTGCCCAGCGGAGTCGACCCCTCGCTGTTCCGTCCCGGTCACGGGCGCGAGGAGATGCGCCGACGCCATGGGCTGACGGGCCGCCGGGTGGTGGTGTGCGTGAGCCGGCTGGTCGCCCGCAAGGGCCAGGACATGCTGATCCGGGCGCTGCCCATGGTACGGCGCCGCGTGCCGGACGCCGCGCTGCTGATCGTCGGCGGCGGTCCCCGGCGGGGTGATCTCGAACGGCTCGCCCGGGAGAACGACGTCGCCGAGCATGTGATCATGACCGGTTCGGTGCCGTGGGAGGAACTGCCGGCGCACTACGCGGCGGGCGACGTGTTCGCGATGCCCTGCCGCTCCCGCCTCGCCGGCCTGGAGGTCGAGGGGCTCGGCATCGTCTTCCTCGAGGCGTCGGCGACCGGCCTGCCGGTGGTGGCCGGCCGCAGTGGGGGTTCCCCCGACGCCGTCCTGCACCAGCGCACCGGCATCGTGATCGACGGTACCGATCTGGCGCAGGTCGCGACGACCGTCGGTGATCTGCTTGCCGACCCCGACCGGGCGGCGTCGATGGGTGCCGCGGGGCGGGCGTGGGTCGAGCTGCGCTGGCGGTGGGACGTCCTCGCGCAGGACCTGCGCACGCTGCTTGCCGGCCCGGACGAGGTTAGCGCGGGCTGGCGTAGATGTCCTCCACCGCCTGGCTGAACCGGTCGAGCACCAGCGAGCGGCGCACCTTCAGGCTCGGGGTGAGCTCGCCGGTCTCCACCGTGAAGTCCTGCGGCAAGATCGCGAACTTCTTGATGCTCTCGGCGTGCGACACCGTCGCGTTCGCGGCGTCGATCGCATGCTGGATCTCGGTGCGCAGGCCGGCGTCGTCGACCAGGTCGGCAACCGTCGCGCCGGCCGGCTTGCCCGCCGAGGACCGCCACCGGTCGAACGCCTCGGGATCGAGCGTGACGAGGGCGGCGATGAAGGGCCGCCGGTCCCCGATCAGCATCGCCTGGCTGACCAGGGGATGGGACTGGACGATGTGCTCCAGCGGCGCCGGCGCGATGTTCTTCCCACCGGCGGTGACCAGCAGCTCCTTCTTGCGGCCGGTGATCCGCAGGAAGCCGTCGGCGTCGAGGTCGCCGAGGTCGCCGGTGTGCAGGAAGCCCTCGGCGTCGAGCGCCTCCTTCGTCGCGAGCTCGTTGTTGCGGTAGCCGCGGAACAGCAGGGGACCGCGGATGAGGACCTCCCCGTCATCGGCGATGGCGATCGTCACGCCGGGAAAGGGCTGGCCGACGGTGCCCATCCGGACGTTGCCCGGCCGGTTCGCCGCGGCCGGCGCGCTGCTCTCGGTCAGACCGTAGCCCTCGAGCACCGTGAACCCGATCCCGCGGAAGAAGTGGCCGAGGCGTTCACCCAGCGGCGCCCCGCCGCTGACCGCGTAGCGGGCCCGCCCGCCGAGCGCCGCCTGGAGCTTGCTGTAGACCAGCGCGGCGAACAACCGGTGCCGCAGCCGCAGGAGCAGGCCGGGGCCGCCGCCGTCGAGAGCCCGGCTGTAGGCGACCGCGGTGTTCTCGGCGGCATCGAAGATCCAGCCCCTGCCCTCGGCGTGCGCCTTGTGGCGCGCCCCGGCGTGCACCTTCTCGAACACCCGGGGCACGGAGAGCAGGAAGGTCGGGCGCACCTTGGCGAGATCGGGCAGCAGGGTCCGCGAGTCCGGGGTGTAGGCGAGGGTGAACGCCCCCTGGACCACGCCCACCTGGAGCATGCGGGCGAACACGTGCGCCAGCGGGAGGAACAGCAGTGTGGACGCACCGGGCGCGAACAGCTCGGGCAGCGTGGCGATGGCCGCCTCGGCGGTGAACAGCAGGGCGCGATGGGTGATCTCGCAGCCCTTCGGTTGGCCGGTGGTCCCCGAGGTGTAGATGATCGTCGCGAGGCTGTCGGCGTTGACGGACGCCCGGGCCGCCGTCAGCTGCTCCGGCGCGATGCCGACGCCGTCCACGGCGAGACCGGCCAGCGCCCCGTGCTCGATGACGAGGACCTTCCGCAGCGCGGGGACGCCGTCGCGTACCTGCGCGACCCGCTCGGCGAGCTCGTCGTTTTCGACCACGAGAACCTCGACGCCGGCGTCCCGCAGGATCCACTCGATCTGGCCCGGGCTGGAGGTCTCGTAGATCGGCACGCAGACGGCGCCGGCCAGCCACGTCGCGTAGTCGACAATCGTCCACTCGAACCGGGTCCGGCTCGCCAGACCGACGCGGTCCCCGGGCCGCACCCCGCGGGCGATGAAGCCCCGGGCGGTGGCCACGACGTGATCGCGGAACTCGCGGACGGTCATGCCGACGAACTTGCCGTCGATCTTGTGCTGGATAAGCGTACTGTCCGGATGTGCCGCCGCGTTGCGGAACACGGCGTCCGTCAGGGTCGCATCGTCGGCGATGGTGATCAGGGGCGGGGAGGTGTACTCGCGCACTGCTACTCCTACCAGTCCTACCAGATGGCTTGTGCACGCCGGGGGGGACGACGCCACGGAACAACGGAAGCACGGAACAACGGAAGAACGGAAGACCAGGCCAGGGCATCAGACGTTAGCCTCCGGGCGGGCGGTTTGCGACCTTGCGGGGTGTAAAGGGTTCCCTTCGACGGCGTCCGACCGATGATCGTTGCCGGTGAGCGCGACCGCCGGGGACATGTCCCGGGTACGCCCGGGATCCGCGCGGCATCCCTCATCGGCCGGATGGGCCGTTCGAGTAGGGGCGACGGGCCCCTGTCGGCGCCTAAGCTTCCAGCCATGCGGGTCCACGTGGTCAGCGACGTGCACGGGCGGGCGGATGCGCTGGCGGCGGCGGGCGAGGAGGCCGACGCATTCGTGTGTCTGGGTGATCTCATTCTCTTCATCGACTACCACGACCACGGCCGGGGCATCATGGGCGACCTGTTCGGCGCCGAGGCCGTGGGTCGCATGATCGAGCTGCGTAACGCCCAGCGGTTCGACGAGGCCCGGGCATGGTCCCGGACGCTGTGGGCGAGCCTGGGCGGGGACCGCACGCAGATCGTGGAGGCGGCCATCCGCCGTCAGTACGAGGTGCTGTTCGCGGCGTTCCCGACCCCGACCTACCTGACCTTCGGCAACGTCGATCTGCCGCACCTGTATCCTGAGTACCTGCGCGACGGCGTCACCTTGCTGGACGGGCAGACCACCACGATCGGCGGGTTGCGGTTCGGCTTCGTCGGCGGGGGGCTGCAGACCCCGATGCGCACCCCCTACGAGATTGACGACGACGCCTTCGCCGCCAAGGTCGCCGCGGTGGGCGAGGTCGACGTCCTGTGCTGCCACATCCCCCCGCATATCCCCGAGCTGGTCTACGACATCGAGGCACGCCGCTTCGAGCGCGGCAGTGTGGCGATCCTCGAGGCCATTCACGCGACCCGGCCGCGCTACGTGCTCTTCGGGCATGTGCACCAGCCGTTGACGGCCAGCCTGGAGATCGACGGCACACGCTGCGTGAACGTCGGACATTTCCAGGCTCGGGGGACGCCCTTCGTTCTCGAGTGGTAGCCGGGCGCGCTCGGTGTTCCGGTAGCCTCAGGCGATCGGTCGGGGATTGTTCCCGGGCCCCGGAGAGATCCGGGTTGCCGGTGGGCCGGCGACGCCGTGCTCTTCAGCCGCGCTCGAAGAATGTGGAGGTGCTGTCTGCCATGGCGGACCACGCCCGATCGACGATCGTCATCAACGCCCGGCCCGCCGCGGTGATGGGGGCGATCGTCGACATCTCCGCGTATCCGACCTGGATCGGCCAGATCGAGGAGGCCGAGATCCTCGACATGGGCCCGGACGGCCGTCCCCGGCGCGCCCGGTTCCGGATCAACGCCGTCGTCATCAAGGACGAGTTTGTCAACGAGTACACCTGGAAGGGCGACGATCAGGTCGTCTGGAGCATGGTCGATGGCCAGGCGATGTCGTCGCAGGACGGCAGCTACACCCTGCGCGACCTGGGTGACGGTAGCACCGAGGTGACCTACGACCTCACCGCTGAGACAAAGATCAAGATTCCTGGTCTGCTCCGGCGGAAGGTGCAGAGCGGCATCGTGGATGCCGCTCTCAAGGACCTCAAGAAGTACGTCGAGAGCTGAGCGCACGTGCGGTGTGTGCTCTTCACGGGGAAGGGCGGCGGCGGTACCACCACGGTGGCGGCGGCGACCGCGATCCTCGCCGCTCAACGGGGTCATCGGACCCTCGTGCTGTCGGTCGACCCGGCCGCGGGGCTCGCCGGCGCGCTCGACCACCCGATCGGCGCCGAGCCGACCGAGCTTGAACCGGGGTTGCACGGCCAGCAGGTCGACCTGCGCCGCGCGGTCGAGACCCGGTGGCCGGCCGTACGCGAGGTGCTGGCAGGCACCTGGCCGGCCATCAACGTCGATCCGTTCGACCTGGAGGAGTTGGCCTTCCTGCCCGGGGCCGTCGAGACCCTGACGCTACTCGAACTGCGTGACGGCCTCACCAGTGAGAACTACGACCTGGTGGTGGTCGACGGAGGTTCGGCGGCGGCGCTGGTGCGGCTGCTGGCCTTTCCCGAGACGCTGTCGTGGTACTGCCGCCGGCTGCTGCCGCCCGACGGTGCCTTCGCGCGCTGGCTGCGACCCGGTTTCGGCTGGGCGGCGGCGCTCGGCGGCCGGTGGAGCACGCTGGCGGCCCCCGCCTACGACACCGTCAACCGCCTGCACCGGGCGGCGGTCGACCTGCGCGCGATCCTCACCGACCACGCCACCACCAGCGTCCGGCTGGTGCTGACCCCCGAGAGCTCGGCGCTCGCCGCGGCCCGCGGCAGCTTTACGGCGCTGTCGCTGCATGGGTTCACCCTGGACGGCGTCGTCGTCAACCGGATCTTCCCGTCGGCGAACGCGGACGCCTGGCGGGCGGGGTGGGCCGCCGTTCACCGCGAGCAGCTCGCCGACATCACCGCGGCCTTCATGCCCACCCCCGTCCTCCCGGTCGGCTACCGGGCGGGCGAACCGATCGGCCTGGAGGAGTTGGCCGCCTTCGGCGCGGCGACCTACGGTGAGCTCGATCCGGGGAGTGTTCTCGGGGAGCCGCTCATCGGCTCGAGCGGCCAGCCGCGGGTGGAGCGCACCGAGGACGGGTTCGCGCTGTCCTTCGGGCTGCCGTTCGTCGACGGTTCCCAGATCGATCTGGCCCGGCTGGGTGATGACCTGGTGGTGACCGTGGGGTCGTATCGGCGGGCCGTTCCGCTGCCTGCGGCGCTGCGTCGCTGCGACGTGAGCACCGCCCGGCTGCGTGACGATCGGCTGGTCGTCTCGTTCGTCCCGGACCCGCAGCAGTGGGTGCGGGTATGACCACGCAGCGGTCCACCTCGGGTCGGCCCGGCGGCGCCGGGCCCGACTTCACCACGCCTCCCACCGGCACGCCTCCCACCGGCACGCCTCCCACCGGCCCGTCCGCGTCGCCCGGCCGCGGGTCGCTCGCGGTCGAAGCCGCCCTGCTCGCTGACGCCCTGCGGGACTGGGCCGCCTCGCACCTGCCCCCCGGCCATCCCGGTCCCCCCGCATCGTCGGCGGCGGGACCCGCTGCCGACGATGCGGCGTCGATACCCGATCCCCACGCGGATCCGGCGCCGGGACCCGCGGATCACACCTGGCCCTGCGCCGTGTGCCCGCTGTGCCGGCTCCTGTCGAGCTTCGCCGGCGACCGCCCCGAGGTGGTTGGCCATCTCCTCGCGGCTGCCGGATCCCTGACCGCGGCGTTCCGCGCCGCCCTCGGTGCCCGTGGGGAGGACGCTCCGGGGCCCGCCACGCCGCGACGGCGCGAGACGGCGCCCCCCGCATCTGGGGATCATCCATGGCCGGGGGACACCACCGGCACCCAACCCGCCACCGCGCTTAGACCCCGCGTGCAGAGGATCGATATCACGTGAGCATCGCTACTCCCGATAGTTCGAAGAATCTGGATATTCCGGGCAGCTTGACGGTTCCGCGCACCGAGCGTGCCGGCGCGGCCCCCGGCCCGTTGCCGGTGGAGGACCGGATGGAGGGCCTGACGATCGGCGTCGACGTTGGCGGGACGAAGGTCGCGGCCGGCGTCGTGGACGGCGCGGGGACGATCATCACCTCCCTGCGTCGGCCTACCCCGGGCCATTCGGCCGCCGAGGTCGCGGACACCATCGCCAGCGTCGTCGCGGAGCTCAGTGCCGACCACGCCGTGCGTGCGGTCGGCATCGGCGCGGCCGGGTGGGTCGACTCGGACCGGTCCCGCGTCCTGTTTGCACCGAACCTCGCCTGGCGCGACGAACCCCTGCGCGACGAGGTCGGAGCGCGCATCGGCCTGCCCGTCGTCGTGGAGAACGACGCCAACGCGATGGCCTGGGCGGAGTACCGTTTCGGGGCCGGCCGTGGCCGGCGTGACCTCGTCTGCCTGACGGTGGGAACCGGCATCGGCAGCGGCATCGTCCTGGGCGGTGAGCTCTACCGGGGCGCGTCCGGTATCGGCGCCGAGATGGGCCACATGCGGGTGGTACCCGACGGGTACCCGTGCGGATGTGGTAACAGAGGGTGCTGGGAACAGTATGCGAGCGGGCGAGCGCTGGTCCGGCTGGCGAAGAACATCGCCACCGTGGATCCGAGTGCGGCCATGCCCATGCTGGAGCATTGTGGCGGTGGCGTTGACGCGCTGACCGGCCCGGACGTCACCGAGGCGGCACGCAAAGGGGACCCGGCGGCGATCAGGTGCTTCACCGAGATCGGCCACTGGCTAGGCGAGGGTATGGCGACGCTGGTCGCCGCGCTCGACCCGAACCGCTTCGTCATCGGCGGCGGCGTCTCCGACGCCGGCGAGCTGCTGCTCGGCCCGGCCCGGCAGAGCCTCCTGGCCGCCATGCCCGGGCGGGATTACCGTTCCGAGCCGGACATCGTCATCGCCGAGCTCGGATCCCAAGCGGGCCTCGTGGGCGCGGCCGACCTCGCCCGGTTCTGACCCGAAATCCCCACGACTATCCCAGGAGGGTCGCCGAAGGCGATTCGACGGAGACCCCGTACGGCGCCCTATGACAGGGGTCCCCGCGTCGCGGCGAAGCCGCTACGTGGGGAGGCCCGGTAGTCGGGTACCAGTTCGGCGGCGAGCTCCTCGAGGAACAGCCCGGTGTCGGCGACGACGCCGACCGCGTGCGCGCTGGTGCGTTCGGTGAGAGCGTGCACCGTCGAGGGGTTGACGTCCACGCAGGCCACCGGGACCGAGGCCGGCAGGATGTTGCCGGTGGCCACGGAGTACTGGGCGCTGGCGATCATGAGGGCGAACGCCACCCCCCGCAGCGCGGCGCGCATCGCCCGCTGGCCTGCCAGGACGTCGGTGTGGACGTCGGGCAGCGGGCCTTCGTCGCGGACCGATCCGACGAGCACGAAGGTCTTGTTGGCCTTGACCATCGCGTGCATGATCCCCTGGGTGAGCACGCCGGACTCCACGGCGGCCCGGATGGATCCCTCCCGGCGGATCGTGTTGACCGCGCGGATGTGCTGCTCGCTGCCGCGCTGCACCCGGCCGCTGCGCAGCGGCCCGAGCCCCAGCGGCGATCCGTAGAGGGCAGCCTCCACGTCGAGTGTCGCCAGTGCGTTGCCGGCGAACAGCACGTCGACATAGCCGGCCCCGACGAGGGCGATCAACGCTGGCCCGGCCCCGGTGCTCACCACAGTCTGACCCGCCACCCAGAGCACCTGCGACCCCTCGGCCTTGACCTCGCGGATCTGGCGGGCGATCGCCCGGGCCAGGACCGCCTGCGGCTGGGTGGAGCTCGGCAGCGGGGCGGCCAGGGACTCGTACTCCTCGTAGACCCGGCTGGAGTGGGCGGTGACCGGCAGGACGACCTTCACCCCGTCCACGCTGCACACGATCATGTCTCCCGCGCGCACGTCGGTGACCGGTACCGTTTGCACCCGGCCGTGCGAGACGACCAGGCCGCAGTCCATCTCGGGATGCTCCACCGGCACCCACTGGCCGTCGAGGTGGACGACGGTCTCCAGATTGGTGGTGGAGTAGAAGTCCGGGGGGAAGACGCCGTCGCGGTCGGCCGGCTCGCACCGGGCCGTGCCAGACTCGATCTTGTTCACGCCGTGGACCTGGATCCGCATCAGAATGCGCATGAGCTGACTCGGTGAATCGGCCCCCACCGTGATGACCGCGTGGGACTCGTCATCGTGGCTGTGCCCCAGGTCGATACGATCAACCCGATAGTCACCGCCATAGTCCAGCACGTCGTCGAGAACCCGAGCCAGCACGCCCGTGTCCATGAGATGCCCGTGGACCTCGACCTTTTCGTGGTACTGCACGCCCCACGCCCTTCCTTTTCGGTGCCGGTACGACGGCTGCCACGCCGCGCTCAGACCACCGCGCCGTCGTCGGGGCCGTCGAAATCCGTGGGCGGACGGTCTCCCATCCGCGCGACCAGCGTGCCGACCCCGCCGAGGATCAGCAGAACCCCGGCGACGTTCTGGGTCCGGGACTGGTTGAAGTCGATCAGGTTCGGAACGACGAGGAACATCACACCGAGGGCGATCGAACCGAGTGCCCAGCGCGTCACGGGCCTGATCCGTGGCAGCGGTGGCGGGGGTGGCGGCTCGTAGTGCTCGTCGTCCGGGTCCAGATCCGGGTCGTCCAGACCCTCCGGGACCTGGCCGGAACCCGACAGATCGCCGAGGTCGACGACGAAGTCTTCGGTGCCGCCGCGTCCCCGTCGGCCGCTGTCACCGCCCGCGGACGGGAACGGCAGCTGGTCGGGCCGGGGGTCGGTCCGGTCCTCCGATACGGGAGGACCACCCGGCTCGAACGGCGGGCGTAGGATGATCACAGTGGGGCGGCGGGTGTCGTCCAGATTCTCCGCCGCCGGCCACCGATGGGATTCGGGCTCGTCGTCGAAGCGCGCGATGAGTTCGAAGAACGCGGCGTCGTCGGCTTTCTGGGAGCGCGGGGAGGGCCGCGGTGCGTCGCCCCCCGCGGTTGTCGCGGATCCGTCGCCGCCGCCGTCGAGGCCGCTGTCGTTGAGGCCGCCGCCACCGTCGCCGTCGTCGCCACCACCGTCGGCCGGCTCCTCGCGGTTCGCGGAGGTGCCACCGCCGTCGGCGGGGGCGCTGCTCGGCCCGCCGAGGGGAGCCCCCTCGGGCACGGCGTCGTCCGCCGGCGAGGGCCGGTGCTCGCCGGGTCCTGAACCCGGTGACCGCTCAGCCATCGCCGCAGGGCACGTCGGGCACGAGCGCGCGTGGCGCGTGCCGCCGGACGAATTCCAGACTTCCGTCGAAGATCGTTTCTCGGTCGTTGTCGAGCGTCGCGACGTGGTAACTGTTCTCCAGCAGCCGTTCCTCGGCCGGGGCACGCAGCCCGGCCAGCAGAATCGCGCCGGAGCTGGCTTCCACCACGTGGTCGACGATGCTGCGGTAGGTGAGGACCGGACAGACGATCCGACCGAGCTCCGGCCGGGTCACCGCCCACAGTTGGCGCAGCGACGCGAACGGGCGCAGGGGTACCCGGTCGTAACCGACCTCGGGCACGCCCTCGGCCTTCACGTCGCCGGCCACGCCAGGCACGGCGGGGATCACCCGGCTCAGCAACGGGGCGAACGCCGCGTGCCACCGTTCGGTGGTGAGGCTGGGATTGACCGTGACGAGGCCGGCGAGATCCCCGCCGTGCTGCTCGGCCAGCCGCAGGGCCAGGGTCCCGCCCATCGACAGCCCCATGACGAAGACCTGCTCGCAGGTGGTCCGCAACCGCAGGAACGCGGTCTCTACCGTGGCGTACCAGTCCGGCCAGGTGGTGGGCACCATGTCCTGCCAGCGGGTGCCATGGCCGGGCAGCAGCGGGCACGAGACGGTCAGCCCGACTGCGGAGAGGTACTCGCCCCAGGGTCGCATGCTGCCCGGGGAGCCGGTGAACCCATGGACCAGCAGCACGCCGACCGGCCCACCCTCGAACTCGAACGGTTCCGCGCCCGGGAGGACGGCCGCACCGGTGACACCCGCCATCGTGATCCGCCCTTCGTGCCTCGCGCGCCCGCCCGCATGCCGCGATGCGGGTCCGGCGACGCGCGGAGGGAAAACGCCGGTAAACGCATGCTCGCACGGTCCGCGGGCTGAGGCCACGGTCGTGCGTGTCTCACTCGCTGCGCAACATCGCTGCGCAGGAGCCGCCGGACGGAAAGTCCCCGCCTGATGATATCGGTGATGGGTGGGTACGCGCGCGGGACATCGGGATCGAGGCGCGGTCTGCGGGAGGCTGGGGGCCCGCCGTCAGGTTTCCTGGCCGGCACCGGAGAATGACACGCCGAGCGGGGTAGACCCTGTTCGGTGGACGTCGTGATGACCTCTCCTTAGGCTCAAGCAAGCCCATCATCCTTGCGACCGGCCCTGGGCGACCCGGCCCTGGTGCGGTGGGGTCGCAAGGATCGTCGGGGTCTCCGTGGCGGACCCCGGCGAGGCCGCGGGTCGTGGACCGGCGGCGTGCGCCCCGGTTCCCGACCGACCGGACGGTTCGTGGGAGGTTCGGGCCAGGTGTGATCGGCGTCGGCGGATGAAGACGGGCGACTGGCCACGGGCGCCCCCGGCGGGCCGTCGTCGTGCGGCGGTGACCAGGTGGGAGCTGTCTTGTTCTACTGGGTGGTCAAGGTGTTCCTGACACCTGTCCTGCGACTGTTCTGGCGTCCCTGGGTCGAGGGGGCAGAGAACATCCCCCCGGAGGGGCCCGCGATCCTCGCCGGCAACCATCTCTCCTTCCTGGACCACCTCTTCCTGTCGCTGGTCGTCCCCCGCCGTGTCACCTACCTGGCGAAGAGCGACTACTTCACCGAGGCGGGCGTCAAGGGGTGGTTCAAGCGGGTGTTCTTCAGTGGCGTCGGCCAGATCCCGATCGATCGCAGCGGCGGCAAGGCGAGCGAGGGCGCGTTGCGCTCGGGGGTCCGGGTGCTCCGCCAGGGCCGCCTGCTCGGGATCTATCCGGAAGGCACCCGATCCCCGGACGGCCGGCTCTACCGCGGCAAGGTCGGTGTCGCGCGCCTGGCGCTGGAAGCCGGGGTCCCGGTCATCCCCGTGGCGATGATCGGGACCTTCGAGGTCCAGCCGCCGGGCCAGCTGGTTCCGAAGATCCGTCGGGTCGGCATCCGCATCGGCCGCCCGCTCGACTTCAGCCGCTACGCGGCCATGGCAGATGATCGCTTCGTCCTGCGCTCGGTCACCGACGAGATCATATACGAGCTGATGGCCCTGTCCGGCCAGGAGTATGTGGACATGTACGCGAAGCGGGCCAAGGAGGAGCTCGCGGCCGCCCGGGCACAGGCGGCTGCCGCTGCCGGCGCGCCCGCGGGGTCTACCACCCCGGCGCAGGTCTCCCCGGCGTCCACCAGCACGGCGCAGGGTTCCCCTGGGGCGGCGACGCCGGCTCGGTCTCCGGATCAGCTCGGGCTGCCGGTCACGGCGCCGGCGAATCCACGCGCCGCCAAAGACCGGATCGACCGGGCGGTCTGACCCGTTTGCGGTGGACACGGCAGGATGGTCCGGTGTGTGGTGACAGCGTTCCTGGCTGGACGACGATCGGGCGGCGTCGCGGCTTCGAGCATCCCCGGCGATTCCCGGGACGGCGTCCGCTTCTGGTCGCGCTCGGCCTGATCGTTGGCTGCCTCGCGGGAACGGGTCCGGTGCCCGGGGCCTCGGCGGCCGGTTCCCCCACCGCACCTGCTGGACCGCCCGTGGGCGCCGCCCCGGCCGATACGATCGGTCGCTCGGGAACGTACCTCACGGACAGTGATCGTCGGGTGGTCGTCCTGCACGGGATCACGGTGCCGGCCGGGGTGACGCCCACCGCCGGGGACATCGACACCTGGGTCGGCTTCGGATTTACCGGGGTGCGCCTAGCGGTCCCGATGGCAAGCGGCGGCCGCTTCCCGGCGACATCCGGTGGGCCGGTCCTCGACGGTGCCGGCGCGGCGACCACGCCCGCCGACCCCGGACTCGACCAGGCCGCCGCCCTCACCCGCATGTTCACCGACCGCGGGTTGCGGGTCACGCTGCGGATCGTGCCCGCCTCGGCGGGCTACGTACCCTCCGTCGCCGGCCTCGCCGCGGGGCTCGAACGGTTGGCGACGCGGTTCCGCGACGTGCCGGGCCTGCTCGGCTACGAGGTGCCCGAGGGTGGTGGCGGCGGTGAGAGTCTCGTAGCGGCGGTGGCCGCGCATGACGGCACTCACCTGCTGTGGCGGAACCGGCCCGCCCCGTTCGACGCCGCATCGACGGTGGCGGTCAATGATCCGACCGGATACCTGGTCGGCTGGAAGGACGGGTCGGCGGCCAGCGTCCGCGGTCTCGTCGCCTCCGCCGACGCGTTCGGCCTGAGCTGGTTCTACGACGCCCCGAGCCCGACCGGGGGCACGGTGGGCACCGCCGCGCCCGTCGGGAGCAGCGGCGCCGAACGCCGGGCGCCCGCCCCGCCCGCAGACATCGTCCGCCCCTACCCCGTGGCCATCGCCGGGGTACCGGAGGTGTTGCGCTTCGACGCGTCGCGGGTGCTGATGGTGGCCTACCGGACCACGCCGTCGGCCGGGCCGCCCCTCGCTGCCGGCACGGCGACCGCGATCAGCGTGCCGGCCTGGTCCTATCCGACGGGCTACCAGGTGCAGGTCACCGGGGCGCGGGTGACGTCCGCGCCCGGGGCTGGTCTGCTCTGCCTCGTCAATGATCCTGGCGCCGCCCGGGTCGAGGTCCGGGTCTCCCCGGCGACCGGTCCCGCGGTGACTCCGCCGTCCGTCGCGGGTGCGGCCGGCTGCCGCGCGACGCCGGCGATCGTCCCGGCAGGAGGGCGGTCGCCGGGGCCGGGCGGTCCGCGGGCGGCGGCGTCCGGGGATGACGCCACGGAGGAGTACTCCGGGCCGCTGCTGTGGCTGCTGCCGTTGATCGGTGCCGCCCTGGCGGCGCTGCTGCTCGGGGCCTTGCTGCGCCCGTGGCGCCGGCGCTCGGGCCCTGGCCCGGGGTGGTCCGCGGCCGAGCCGCCGACCATGGCGGACACCTCGGTCGGAGGAGACTGAGCTGGTGGGAACCCGCTTCTTTTACGACACCGAGTTCATCGAACGCACCGACACCGGTCATCACTGGCTCGATCTGGTCAGCATCGGAATCGTCAGCGAGGACGGCACACAGCGGTACTATGCCGTGTCGACCGAGTTCGATCCGTCGTGGGCCGTGCCCTGGGTCCGTCGCAACGTCATCGACCAGCTGCCGTCGCCGTCGGGCGAGGCGTGGAAGCCGCGGGCCCGAATCCGTGACGAGGTCGCCGCGCTGTTGACCGCGGGTGGTACCCTCGAGCTGTGGGCCTGGTACGGGGCCTATGACCACGTGGTGCTCTGCCAGCTCTTCGGTACGATGCCCGCCCTGCCCGCCCAGCTGCCCCGCTTCACCCGGGACCTGCGTCAGCTGTGGGAGGAAGTGGGCCGGCCGGTTCTTCCCGCACCGCCGCCCAACGCCCACGATGCGCTCGCTGACGCCTTGCACAACCTCGCCCGGTGGCGGGTTCTCGCCCCGCTGCGCGCCCAGGCTGCCGCCGTCTCGGACCCATCCCGATGAGTCACCCATCCCGATGAGTCGATGACGCGGCCGCGGCGGCCTATCGTCGCCACGCCACGTAACCACAATGTTGTCCTGAAGTACGGCCCTCCCGCTACGCTGCCGCCGGAGAAAGCGGTGTACGGTCGACGGGAGAACTCGGGATGAGGATCGGCGTACTGACCGGTGGCGGCGACTGCCCGGGACTCAACGCGGTGATCCGGGCCGTCGTGCGCAAGGGAGAGAGCGTCTACGGCCACAGCTTCGTCGGGTACCGGGACGGCTGGCGGGGGCCGCTGACCGGCGAGACGGTCCCTCTGGACATCGCGGCCGTGCGGGGGATCCTCCCGCGCGGCGGCACGATCCTCGGCTCCAGCCGCACGAATCCCTACGCCGCCGTGGACGGGCCCGCGCTGGTGCGCGAGCACCTCGCCGCCGCCGCGGTGGACGCGCTCATCGCGATCGGCGGGGAGGACACCCTGGGGGTGGCCGCCCAGCTGCACGCCGAGGGACTGCCCGTGGTCGGAGTGCCCAAGACTATCGACAACGACCTCTCCGCGACGGACTACACCTTCGGTTTCGACACCGCGGTCAACATCGCCACGGAGGCGATTGACCGGCTGCACACCACCGCGGAAAGCCATCACCGGGTGTTGATCGTTGAGGTCATGGGCCGCCATGCCGGGTGGATCGCCCTGCACAGCGGCATGGCGGGGGGAGCCAACGTCATTCTCATCCCGGAGCGGCCGTTCGATTTCGACAAGGTGTGCGCCTTCGTCGAGGCTCGATTTGCCACCCACTACGCGCCGATCATCGTCGCGGCCGAGGGCGCCGTCCCGATCACGGGCACCATGGTCGCCAGGGAGGGCGAGGTCGATGCCTTCGGGCATGTCCGTCTGCAGGGCATCGGGGCGGTCCTGGAGACCGAGATCCGCGCCCGCACTGGTCGTGACGCGCGTGCCACGGTGCTCGGGCATCTGCAGCGCGGCGGCACGCCCACGGCCTTCGACCGGTGGCTCGCGACGCGTTTCGGACTGCACGCTGTCGACGCCGTGCACGAAGGCGACTTCGGGGTGATGGTCGCCCTGCACGGCACCCGCATCGACCGGGTTCCGCTGCAGGATGCGACCCGTGAGCTCAAGACGGTGCCCGAGGAGCTCTACCACGAGGCCGAGATCTTCTTCGGCTGACCCGGCTGACCAGGGAAGGGGCGGGCCGTCGGGCCGGACCCGGTCCGGGAACCAATCCCGGTCCGGGAGCCAGGGCTGGGTGCCGATTCCCGGGCGGATGCCTGTCCGAAGGAAGACGCCGATTCCCCGGAAAAATGTCGGGCGATGGTGACCGCCCGAACTCGACTGGGCCCGTACCCTGGTGTCGTGAGCGTACTGGATCTCTGGCGGACCCTTCCGGCCAAGCAGCAGCCGTCCTGGCCTGACCCGGCAGAGTTGAGAGCCGCCTACGACCAGCTTGCGGCCCTCCCCCCGCTGGTCACCGCGCCCGAGGTTCGGTCCCTGACCGACCGTCTCGCGCTGGTTGCTCGGGGCGAGGCGTTCCTGTTGCAGGGCGGTGACTGCGCCGAGACCTTCGTGGCGAACACCGCCGACAAGATTCGGGACAAGGTCAAGACGCTGCTGCAGATGGCGGTCGTCCTCACCTATGGTGCGAGCACGCCGGTGGTGAAGGTCGCCCGCATCGCCGGGCAGTACGCCAAGCCGCGGTCCGCGGACATCGAGGCCAGCACCGGGCTGCCCTCCTACCGGGGCGACGCCGTCAACGACATCGCGCCCACGGCCGCCGCGCGGCGGCCCGATCCGATGCGGATGGTCGCCGCCTACCATCAGAGCGCAGTCGCGCTGAACCTCGTGCGGGCCTTCGCCACCGGCGGTTTCGCCGACCTGTCGAAGGTCCACGAGTGGAACAAGGCGTTCGTGCGGGATTCCGCGGCGGGTCGCCGCTACGAGGTGATGGCGACGGACATCGAGCGTGCCCTCGCCTTCATGGCCGCCTGTGGCATCGACCTCGATCGGACCGCCGCGCTGAGCGGGGTCGAGCTGTTCACGAGTCACGAGGGCCTTCTGCTGGAGTATGAGCGTGCTCTGACCCGGATCGAGGACGCCACCGGCGATCCGTACGACCTGTCCGCCCACATGATCTGGATCGGCGAGCGGACCCGGGACCTCGATGGTGCCCATGTCAACCTGCTGTCCCGGGTGGGCAATCCGATCGGCTGCAAGATCGGGCCGAAGGCTGGCCCGGACGAGGTCCTCGAGCTTGCCGAGCGGCTCAACCCCGACCATGTCCCCGGCCGGCTCACCCTGATCTCCCGGATGGGGGCGAAGCGGGTCCGGGACACGTTGCCCTCGATCATCGAGAAGGTCAACGTTGCCGGGCCGCCCGTGGTGTGGTCGTGCGATCCGATGCACGGCAACACCCGTGACGTGAGCGGCGTCAAGACGCGCCACTTCGATGATGTCCTCGACGAGGTCTTCGGCTTCTTCGAGGTCCACAAGGCGTTGGGCACCCACCCCGGTGGCCTGCACATCGAGCTGACCGGGGAGAACGTCACCGAGTGCCTCGGTGGGGCCGAACTCATCGGGGAAGACGACCTCGGCGGCCGTTACGAGACCGCCTGCGACCCACGTCTGAACACCGGGCAGGCGCTGGAACTGGCCTTCCTCGTCGCCGAGATGCTGCAGAACACCCGGGGAGAACGCGGCGCCGTGGCCCTCGTGGGCTAACGGGATCCCGGCGTCGGCACCCCGTCCGGGGGGCTCTGCGGCGAGGGCGCGCCTACCGTGGTCGGCGTGGCATCGGAGGCGGTCGTGTCGTCTGCCGGGGTCGTGGCGGGAGCCGCGTCGGTGCCCCGCCTGCCGGGCGGGTTGGCTGATTCGGTGATGATCAGCTCTGGTGAGGCGGGGACCGACGCCGATGACGGTGCCGGGGTTGTGGCGGGAGCCAGGGCCAGGGTCGGGGCGGTGGTCGGGGTGGTCGTTCCGCTGGTGGCACCACCCGGCGCCGGGCTCGGGGGCCCTGGCGAGCCGGTGTCGGCGCCGCTGGGGGTGGGAGTGCTGAGGGCGGGCGCGGCGGTGGCCCCGGTCGCCGTGGGCCGAGGTACGGAGAGCAGCGGCGCCACGTAGGGCGGGGTGGTGAGCGCGTCACCGGCCGGCACGATCGGAGAGATCGGGCGGACAGGTGAGGGGGCCTGGACCGGCGCTGGTGCCCGCGGGCCAAGCCTGCGCCTGACGTCGTCGATGAGATCCAGAGCCGCATGCGCCGGTCCGACCGAGCCCACGGGAAGCGATCTCAGCAGGTTCTTCAGCCCGCGGGACTGCTCGGTGGTGAAGGCGTTCACCGTGGTCCAGGCGTCCGCGTCCCCGGCGGCGACCCGGGCCAGCAGCACCTGCGTGCCGGCGTGTGCCTCGGCGAGCCAGTCCCGCAGCAGCGCGTTGACCAGCGCGGGGTCGGGGCGGTCCCCGTTGCCGGGGCCGGGCGGGCCGCCCGGCGCGTTGGGGCCATCGGATCTGCCGGCACTGCCGGGGACGGCGGGCGTGCGGGGACCGGGAGACCACGTCCCCGCAGCGGGTGACACCGCAGCAGGTGACATCGCGATGGCCGGTGGTGCGGCGATGGCCGTGGGGTTCACCACCGGCACCCGGAGGCTCGTCTCCGGGGCGCCGGCACCGGTTTCCGGGGCGATTACCCCGCTGTCATTCACCGTGATCGTGCGCAGTTCGCTCATCCGCGTGCCGGCCATGCCCAGCCGGGTCTTCGCCCGCTCGACCGGATTGCGGACTAGGGCCTGTTTGGGAAGTTT